>JAGREA010000150.1 GCA_020446745.1 Rhodobacterales bacterium
AGATCTACAATTTCCGTGCCCTGCGCGACGAATTGATGGCCGCCGGGGCGGTGATGGCCACCGAATCGGACACCGAGGTGCTGCTGCACCTGTACCACCGTCACGGCCCCGACATGGTGCACCGCCTGCGCGGCATGTTCGCCCTGGCCATCTGGGACGGGCCGCGGCGCGGCCTGTTCCTGGCCCGCGACCCCTTCGGCATCAAGCCGCTGTACTACGCCGACGACGGCCGCACCCTGCGCGCCGCGTCCCAGGTCAAGGCCCTGCGCGCCGGCGGCGTGGCCGGCACCGGCATCGACCCGGCAGGCCACGCGGGGTTCTTCATGATGGGCGCCGTGCCCGATCCGCACACGCTCTTTGCCGACATCCGCGCCCTGCCGGCGGGCTGCACCCTGTGGGCCGACGGCGACGGGGTCGGCGCGCCGCGGCGGTATTACGACCTGCCGGCCAACCTGCGCGACGCCGGGGCGGCGGCGGTGGATCTGCGCGCGGCCCTGCTGGACAGCCTGCGCCACCATTTCGTGGCCGACGTCGAGGTCGGGGTGTTCCTTTCGGCCGGGCTCGATTCCACCACCCTCGCCGGCCTGGCCTCGGAGATCCAGGGCGCCGACCTGCGCACCCTGACCCTGGCCTTCGACGAATTCGCCGGCACGCCCCAGGACGAGGCGCCCCTGGCCCGCCAGGTGGCCGACCTGTACGGCACCAATCACGTCGAGGAACGGATTTCGGCGGCCGAGTTCACCGGGCAGCGCGACGCCCTGCTGGCGGCCATGGACCAGCCCACCATCGACGGCATCAACGTCTATTTGGTGTCGCGGGCGGCGGCCCGGGCCGGGCTGAAGGTGGCCCTGTCGGGGACCGGGGGGGACGAGCTGTTCGCCGGGTACAACATTTTCCGCCGGCTGCCGCAGTTCTACCGCGCCCTGCGCTGGGTCAACGCGGCGCCGCCCCTGGGCTGGGCCGGGACCCTGGCGGCGCGCCTGGGCGCCCGCCTGCGCCCGACGGCCAAGGTGCGCAGTCTGACCCGGCTGGCGCCGACGGTGCGCAACGCCTACATCCTGGCCCGGGGCCTGTACATGCCCTGGGAGCTGGACCGGGTCCTGGACCCGGACCTGGCGCGGGCCGGGCTGGAGGCCCTGCACCTGTTCGACGGCGTGGACACGGCCGACGGCGCCTCGCCCGACACGGCGCGGGCCCGGATCACGGCCCTGGAGGCGGGGCTCTACCTGCGCAACCAGCTATTGCGGGATTCGGACTGGGCCGGCATGGCCCATTCCCTGGAAATCCGTGTGCCCCTGGTGGACCGGGTGCTGTACGACCGGGTCCTGGCGGGGCTGGCGTCGGCCCACCCGCCGAGCAAGGCGGACATGGCGGCGACCCCTGCCACACCCCTGCCGGACGCGGTGCTCAACCGGGCCAAGACCGGCTTCCACGTGCCCATGGGGGCCTGGATGCCCGCCGGCCAGGCGGCGTCCCACTTCGACCTGCGCGGCTGGGCGCGGACCGTGTACGGGGCCTTTACGACCTAGGGTGCGTCCCGCCTAGTTCTTGGCCTGGGCCGCTTCCTGCTCGGCGATCTTGGCGCGCACGTCGTCCATGTCCAGCTCGCGGACCCGGGTGATCAGCTCCTCCAGCCCCGATTCGGGCAGGGCGCCGCCCTGCAGGAACAGCAGGATCTTGTCGCGGAACACGCCCACCGTGGGGATCGAGCGGATGCCGAACTGTGCCGCCAGGTCCAGCTGCGCCTCGGTGTCCACCTTGGCGAAGACCAGGTCGGGGTTCTTGTCCGAGATCTTCTCGTAGGTGGGGCCGAACATCTTGCAGGGGCCGCACCAGTCGGCCCAGAAGTCGATCAGCACGATCTCGTTGTCGGTGATGGTGGCCTCGAAGTTCTCCGAGGTCATTTCCAGGGTTGCCATGGGTCTGCCTTTCGATTCCGATCTATTAGCAATACCTA
>JAGREA010000151.1 GCA_020446745.1 Rhodobacterales bacterium
CCCATCACGCGGTCCCCCGGGACGGGGCCGTGGGGCGGTGCGTGTTGTTTTCGATCGCGTGGGTCATGGGTGGCCCAATCATTCCGTGTCGAATTTCGGGTACGGTGCTCCATACGGAGTCGGACCCCTGGATGGATCACAAAGCAAAATTCGGGCCAATTTATGAAAGTTACGTGAAATCAAAACGGTGGTAGCGCGAATTGAGTATTCCACGCAAGCCCTTGTAAAGCCTGCCGACAACGTACGCGAGCGCATCCGGACCGGTGATCGACGAAAACATCGGCAAATACGATCGTCCTCTTGATCTTGAATGCCAAGCATCCGCCAAAGGAAATGCTTGTACATTAGCAAATTCTAAAGTAAAGTAAGGGACCATCGCAACCGTTTCCGACACTCCGCCCGAGCCACGGGCCGGTGTCCTGGTTCGAGGGGGGAGGGGAAATCGTCACGCCGCCCAAAGGCGGTTCAAGGAGGCCGGGACCATGTACAGACGAGTCACCAACAGCCGCGCCATGGTCGCGGCCACCGCCGGGATCGTGGTCGTCATGTGCGTGTTCACCTGGCTCATCTACGGCGTTGCCCACGAAATCGCGACCATGGCGGAAACCATGCGCCAGATGCAGGTGACCCTGGAGAGCATCAATGCCACCCAGACCCGCATGGCCGACGACATGGCCGGGGTCAACCAGACCATGGCGGCCATGAACGGCGAGGTGGCGGACATGGCCGGCAACGTCGACTCCATGTCCGACAACGTGCGCTCGGTGGCCGGCAACACCCGCACCATGGCCGGCAACATGGCGCAGATGAACAACAGCATGGGACGGATCGGATATGACATGGGCCGCTCGGCCCACGCCTTCTCCTCGCCCATGAACTATTTCCGCCAGATGTTTCCCTGACAGGGGGATCTGAAGCGGCTCAGCCCGTCTTCAGGCGCCGCAGCAGGCCGCGCAGGCCGCCCTCGGAATCAGGCTCGGGGCGGGGCGCGAAGCAGTCGATCAGGTCCTCGATGGCCGGCCCGGCGATTTCCAGTTTACCCGCCGAATCACAGTCGAACAGGTAGTCCGCCAGGGGGATGATGGCCTCCTGGTACGGCGGCTCGCGGAAGATGGCGTCGGCCTGGGCCTCCAGCCGGAAGTAGATGTCTTCGGCCCCTTCGTTGCCGTCCCCAAGCCCGGCCATGATGCGGGTCAGTTCGTCGATGCGCGAGATGTCGCCGGCACAACAGGTGGCCGAACCGCAGACGATGTCCTCGGCCAACTGGCCGCCGAACAGTTCCAGCGCCCGTTCCTCCAGCACCGCGTAGAAGGAGCCCCAGTCGTTGCTGCGGAACACCTTGTCCGTCACCGTTTCCGGCGGCCGGGGCAGCATGCGCACGCGCAGGATTTTCTTGCCCAGGGCCCGCGCCACCAGGGCGTGCCCGGCTTCGTAGACACAGAGCCGGTAGACCGGGTCCGTGACCTTGTCCTCGAGGTCCATTCTGTTGTTTGCTCCGTTTCCCCTGGTGACGGACGGTACCGGGGCCGTCCCGGACTGTCCACACCCGAACGGGTCGGTGCCCGGAAATGTTCAGGGGGCAAGTTCGGGGGCAAGTTCGGGGGCAAGTTCGGGGGAAAGTTGCCGGATGCCGGCGATGGCGCGTA
>JAGREA010000152.1 GCA_020446745.1 Rhodobacterales bacterium
ATCCGCGCCTTGCGATGATCGACGGCGGCTACGCCTGGTTCCGCATGGTCGTGTCGCTGCTCGTCAGCTCCTTCGGCAGCGCCGGCATGTGGACCATCGTCGTCGTCCTCCCCGCCGTGCAGGACGAGTTCGGCGTCGACCGCTCCGACGCCTCCATGGCCTACACCACGACGATGATCGGCTTCGGCATCGGCAACATGCTGATCGGTCGCGCCGTCGACCGCTTCGGCGCCGTGGCGCCGCTGCTCGCGGGCTCCGTCGCGCTCGGCGGCGGCCTCGTCCTCGCCGGCCTCGCCCGCGGCCTTGGCCTGGGCCGGTTCCTCCTTGGGCTTCAGCAGGATGTCGGGGGTCACGCCCACGGACTGGATGGCCCGGCCCGAGGGCGCGTAGTACAGCGCCGTGGTCAGGCGCAGGGCCCCTTCCACCGGCAGCGGGCTGATGGTCTGCACCGATCCCTTGCCGAACGAACGCTGGCCCATGATCACCGCCCGGCCATGGTCCTGCAGGGCGCTGGCGACGATTTCCGAAGCCGAGGCCGAGCCCCGGTTGATCAGCACCACCATGGGCAGGTCGCGGGCGAAGGCGCCGTACTGGGCGTCGAAGGGCTTGCCGCCGGTGCGCGATTCCCCGCGCCCCTGGCCGCGGCCGCGCACCGACACGATGGTGCCCTGGTCCAGGAAGGCGTCGGCCAGGTCGACGGACATTTCCAGCAGGCCGCCCGGGTTGCGGCGCAGGTCCAGCACGATGCCGCGCAGGCGCGGGCCCGGGTCCTGGCTCAGGGCCTCGATGGCGTCGGTCAGGCCGTCGTCCACCTTCTCGTTGAAGGCGGCCACGCGGATGTAGCCCACGTCACCCTCGGCCCGCCACCACACCGACTTCACGCGGATCACGTCGCGCACGATGGGCACGTCGAACAGGGGATCGGCGCCGCGCCGCACGGTCAGCACGATGCGGGTGCCCGGCCGGCCGCGCATGCGGTTCACGGCCTGGGTCAGGTCCAGGCCGGCCACGGGGTCGCCGTCGATCTGCACGATCAGGTCGTCGGTGCGCATGCCGGCCCGGTCGGCCGGCGTGCCCTCGATGGGCGCCACCACCTTCACGGCCTTGGCTTCCTTGTCCATGGTCACCTGGATGCCCAGGCCGCCGAACTCGCCGCGGTTGGAGATGCGCATCTCGTTGTATTCGCGCGGGTTCAGGTAGCCGGAATGGGGGTCCAGGTCGCCGGTCATGGCGTCCAGGGCGGCCTCCACCAGGGCTTCAGGCTCCACCCCCTTGGGCGTGGGCTTGGGGTCCATCTCCATCACGCCCTTGATGGCGGAATCCACCAGCTGGGCGTCGGGCACCTCGTGCACGTAGTCGCGCCGCACCCGTTCGAAGGCGTCGCGGAAGTGCTTCAGGTGGCGGGTGTCGGTGGGGTCGCTGACGTATTCGTCATAGACCGCGTAGAAGCGGTTCAGCTCCTTGTTGGCCTCGGCCGACAGGGCGGCACGGCCCGACACCAGGCCCAGGGCCCGGGCGATGGGAGAATCGTCGGGGGCACAGGCGGTCAGCCCCGGGCCCAGCACGGTCAGCACCGCCAGCAGGCCGAAAATGGCATGGGCACGGAATTTGAAGGGGCGGCGCGTCACGGTCGGTGGGGATCCCTGCGGTGTTCGGACAAAGGCCAGAGTGCCGCCCTAGGCCGGATCGCGCAAGAGCCCACGCAGGTCGTGGAGCACCCGCTCGGCGTCGTCGTTGTCCACCTGGCAGGTGCCGGCGTTGGCGTGGCCGCCGCCGTCGTAGGTGAGCAGCAGGTTGCCGATGTTGATTTCCGAGGTGCGGTTCAGCACCGACTTGCCCACGGCGAACACGGTGTTGAGCTGGTGCAGCCCCCACATGACGTGGACCGAGATGTTGATATCCGGATAAAGGGCGTAGATGAGGAACCGGTTGGTGGTGAAGATCGTCTCCTCGTCGCGCAGGTCCAGGATGGCCAGGTTGCCGTCCACGGTGATGCAGCGGGCGATCTGTTCCCGGGCCAGGCGGTCGTGGGCGAAGTACAGGTCCACCCGCTCCTTCACGTCGGGCATGGCCAGGATGTCCTCGATGGGATGGTCCCGGCAGGCGTCGATCAGCTCCATCATGAGCTGGTAGTTGGACACCCGGAAATCCTTGAACCGGCCCAGGCCCGTGCGGGCGTCCATGATGTAGTTCAGCAGCACCCAGCCCTGGGGATGCAGGATGTCCTCGCGGTCGAACTGGCCGGAATCGCTCTTGTCCACGGCGGCCATCATGTCGGCGTTGACCATGCCGAAACGCTCGTCGCCGCCATAATAGTTATAGACGACGCGCGAGGCCGACGGCGCGTCGGGGTCGATGATGTAGTTGTCGGGCAGGCGGTCCAGGCGCTCGGTTTCGCTGACGTGGTGGTCGAAGGCCAGGTGCACGCCGTTCACGAAGGGCAGGTTGGTGGTGATGTCGGAGGACGAGATCAGGATGGTGCCGTCCTGCATGTCCTTGGGATGGACGAACTTGATGTCGTCGATCATCCCCAGCTCCTTGAACAGGAGCGCGCAGACAAGACCGTCGAAGTCGCTGCGCGTGACCAGACGATAGGTGCCACCGCTCATGAACCGAATCCCCTATAGCTGTTCCGCCCCGAATCGCGGACCGGCCCCGTAAAGACCGCCCCCGTTGTAAAACGGGGGCGGGCATCATGGCAACGTCTTGTTCTGAAAGGGCCTTCGCGGGGTCATCGTGGGAATGCCGCGGCGCGGGCCTTCATCCGCCCTTCAGCTCGGCGTAGGCCATGCTCAGGTCGCCGTCGTCGTCGGGATCGATCACCTGTTCCAGGGCCGGCAGGAAGCCCATCTCCTCCTTCTGGATGTGGAACACCTCGCGCTCGATCAGTTCGCCGCCCAGGCGCACGAATTCCCCCCACTCGGCGTCGGAGAAGCCGCCGGCGCGGGCGCCGCGGGCCAGGTCGGCCATGCGCCGGGCCACCGGGCGGATGGCGCTGTGCTCGTCGCGCAGCATGTTGGGGATGCCGGCGTCGATGGCCTCGGCGAAGCGGGGGAACAGGTGGTCCTCCTCGAACTGGTAGTGGTGGCCGATCTCCTCCTCCAGCACCGCCACGGCGTCGGTCAGGACGCGGCTCAGGTCCGGGTCGTCGGTGGCCGGGGCCGGCCCGGATCCCAGCCGCCGCAGGGTGCCTTCCAGGCGCTCCAGCAGGGCCATGGTGGCCATGTGATCCTCGTGCAGGGTCTGCACGATCCGCAGGCTGAACGCAGTCATCATGTCATCGCTTCCCGTTGCTCGTCTCACCGCCGGCTTCCACGCCGGGTCCTCCCGTTGCCGGCGGCGGCGCGCCTCTTTCCGGGCGCGGTCCATGCATCCGCCGATAGACGGCGATGGCGAACCACAGGTAGGCCAGGCCACCGCACACGCCGATGCTAGCCCCGATGCGAACGGGCCATCCTTGATCCGCGACAAGTCCCACCAGGACCAGAACGACCGCCGCCGCGTGGCAGGCGGCGTGGTACAGCAGCGGCATGTCGGGGGCCAGTTCCGACAGGCGCGGCGGCACGCCCCCCACCTTCGAGGCGTTCATGGCCACCAGGAACGGGATGATCCGCTGCAGCACCCCCAGCAGGAAGGTCAGCAGCCAGCCCAGCAGGGCGATGGCGCCCCACAGGGTGACCCCCTGCCCGCCCAGCAGGCCCATCAGCGCCAGGGGCCCGGCCACCAGCGAGGCCACCAGCGCCCCCCAGGACACCCGCACCAGGACGAACGACAGGCCCAGGCGCTTGCGCATGCCCGTGCGCAGGGCCGTCACCATCTGCGCCACGTGGGCCGCGGCGCCCACCAGGCCGATGCCGGCGGCCACGATCAGCCCGCCGGTGGACAGGCCCTCCAGCGGCACCAGGGCCCAGACCACGGCCAGGATCAGCGCCGCCGCCAGGGCGACATGGATGTGCAGGTTGCGGGGAAAGGCCGGCGCCTGGGCCAGGGCGAACATGGGTACCAGGATCTGGCTGTAGCCCAGGGCCAGCATGCCCATGAAGCCGTAGACGGCCAGGATCATGTGGGCCAGGCCGATGGCGGACCGGTCCACGCCCCAACCGGCCAGGATGCCGTGGCCCAGGTCGGCCACCAACAGGAAGCCCAGCAGCGCCAACCCGGCCAGGGCCGCCAGGGCCGTCCAGATATAAAGGATGGGCACCCGCAGGCCCTTGGCCCGGCGCAGCAGATCGGCGGTGATGGCGCCGAACAGGCCCAGGGCCGCCAGCACCGGCAGCAGCCCGGCGGCCGACACCAGGTGGTCGTTGATGGCCAGGCCCACCAGCAGCACCCCCACCCCGGGGATGTACAGCCACGACACCAGGTGGCACGGCCACAGGGCCCGCAGGGCCTGGCCCGTGGCCACGGTGAGGATCTGCAGGGTGGCGCCGATGGCGGTCATGGCCAGCACGCCCAGGGTCAGGGCATGGAGCGCCGCCAGGGGCAGGCCCGGCCCGCCGACGAAACCCGGCACCTCGTCGGCGCCCAGGGCCAGCAGCGCCCACAGGACCACGTGGTACACGGCGGCGGCGGCGAAGAAGCGGAACGGCAGCGACGGCGGCAGCAGGCGCAGCTGCGCGCCCATGAGGATCGCTCCGGCGAACTGCATGGGTTCAGCCGCCCCGCCGGTTGCGGGTCAGGCGCAGGCACACCTCGTTGGGCGCGCCCTCCACCTGCTCCCAGGACCAGTGGCGGTCCTGCAGTTCCGGGTACAGCCACACGGGGTTGCGCGACAGGTGGGCGACCACCGTGTCGCCGCAGTCGGGGCGTTCCAGATAGGTCAGGATGGCCACCAGCGGCCCGGGCGGGTCCATGTGGCCCACCAGCAGGTGGGGCACGCCGTTCCGGTGTTCGATCACCGCCTCGTCCACGGCGGCCCGGCCGGCGTCGGGCGACAGGTCCACGCCGTCGGGCCCGCAGGTCAGGCCACGCCGCACCAGCACCCGCCAGCGGCCGTCGGCCAGGCGTTGGCCGTGGGATTCGAAGCCGGCGGCCATCAGGCGCTGGCGGCCGACCAGGAAGTCGCCGCTGGCGATCACCGCCACGGCGGCGCCGTCGGGCAGGCCCTTCAGGCGCTGCAGCACCACGTCCACCGCATCGGCGGCCCGGCCGATGGCGGTCACGTTCACGGTGGGCAGGCTGTTCTCTTCAAGGCCGGCGGCCCAATCGGGTGCCGGCTCGCTCACGTCTCCCGGAATGCCGATCAATCTTCTTTTCCCCTGGTCCTGGCCCCCCCAATACCGCGGCGCGCTCCTGGTCCCCCCAGACCCCTCGCGGAACGGATCGCGGCAATCGGGTTTCCTGATGGATCAATCCTGGGGCGAAAAGCGCCCCATGGCATTGACCTATATCAATTGGAGTCCGCCCGGCCCGGTGCCGGGATCAGCGGCGGAATTCGAAGGCCGTCCACAGGGCGGCCAGGAACAGCACCAGGGCGCCGGCCTGGTGCAGGGCGGCGATGGTGATCGGCACCACCAGCAGCAGGGTGGTGATGCCCAGCGCCACCTGGACGAGCAGGGCCAGGACCAGCAGGTTCATGGCCCGGTAGGCCCGCTCGCCCATGGGCGCGCCGTGGGCCCGCCAGCGGAACAGCAGGACCAGCACGAACACGGTGGTGGCCATCAGGCGGTGGTCCCACTGCACCGTGGGGATGTGCTCGAACAGGTTCAGCCACCAGGGCGACAGGGAGAAGAAGTCGTCCGGCCACAGGCCGCCGTCCATGAGCGGGAAGGTGTTGTAGGCGAAGCCGGCGTCCAGCCCGGCCACGAAGCCCCCCGACAGGGCGGTGGCGAAGACCAGGGCGGCCAGCCCCGCCGCGGCCCGGGACAGGCCGCCGCCCGGGCCCTCGCGGTCCGGCGCCAGCAGCCCCAGGGCGACCCAGAACATGTAGGCCAGGATCACCAGGGCGGCGCCCAGGTGGGCGGTCAGGCGGTACTGGGACACGTCGGGCCGGTCCACCAGGCCGCTCTTGACCATGTACCAGCCCAGCACCCCCTGCAGGCCCCCCAGCACGAACATGAGCCCCAGCTTGGGCGCCAGGGACCAGTCCAGCCGGCGGGTGAACAGGAAGAACAGGAACGGAATGGCGAAGGCCACGCCGATGGCCCGGCCCCACAGACGGTGCAGGAATTCGAACCAGAAGATGGTCTTGAACTCGTCCACCGACATGCCCTTGTTGACCTTCTGGTACTCGGGCGACTGCTGGTACTTGGTGAAGGCGTCCTGCCATTCGGCGTCGGTCAGGGGCGGCAGCCAGCCGGTGACCGGGCGCCATTCCACCATGGACAGGCCGGATTCCGTCAGCCGCGTCACGCCGCCCAGCACCACCATGGCGAACACCATGGCGCACAGGACCAGCAGCCACACGGCGATGGCCTTGCGCGACCGCTGCTGGCGCGACGCCTCGGGCGCCGCCGAAGAATGGATGGCCAGGCTGTCTGACATGTCCCCCGGGTCCTCCCCTACCCCGTCCTGACTCTAGCGCAAGGGCGCGGACGGGGGTTTAACACTCGTCAATCGGCGGCGCCAGCCCGTTTGGCCGCCCAGTCGGCCAGCACCCCGCCCAGGGCCGTGGCCGTTTCCGGGTCCAGTTCCAGGTCGGTGATGCGCTTGCCCTCGCGGATGCGCAGCCGCACCATCTTGAAGCCGCCTTCCCAGGTGGTCTCCTGCACTTCGATCAGCTTGTTCCAGGGGGCCTGGATCTCGGTCAGGTCGGTGATGGATTCATACTGGCTCAACGCCGGTCCTCCTCGGGCCAGGTGTCGGAAAGGGCGGTGCCGGCCACCCGGTCGGCATAGCGCCCGCGGAACAGCAGGCGACCCGGGCCATCGTCTGAGTCGGCGAAGCCGCTGCGGTCGTGCAGCACGTTGTTGCACACCAGCCCCTGCCCCGCCGCCAGGCGGTGGCGGAAGATGCCGGGCGTGTCGCCGTGCAGGATGTCGGCCAGGGCGGCCACGGCGCGGGCCGTGTCGGCGTCGTCGCGCCACACCAGGTTGCGCTTGCGTTCGGAAAAGTTCATCAGCAGGGCGCCGGTGGCGGCGTCCACGGCGAACACCGGGTTGGTGCGGGCGCCGCGGATGCGGTTGTCGCCCTCGTCATTGGGCGGAATGGTCATGGCCATCGGGTGCATCAGGGCCGCCACCAGGGCCGGGTCGCGGTCGCGCAGCGCGATGTAGGCCAGTTCGTGGTCCAGCAGGGCGTTCACCCCTCCTTCCGCCGCCGGGCGCACGCAGTGCAGGACCATGGCGCGGATCCACATGTCCGGTGTGTTGTAGTAGCCGTCCGTATGCCACTTGATGGGCCGGTCGGTGTAGGGGATGTAGCGCACCCGGCGGCCGTCCTGGATCACCCGCAGGGGGGTGATGCCGTCGTCGTCGGCGCACAGGTTGTTGTCCAGGCGGGCCAGGCCGAAGCGGGCGGCCACGCCCCGATGCACGGCCTTGTCCTCGCCGCCGCCCCGGCGGGCCGCATAGACCGCCATGTTGGTCTTGCGCAGGCGGGCCAGCAGGGCGCCGTGCTCGGCCGGGGTGAGGGCCGCCAGGTCCGCCACTTCCACCACCAGGTCGCCCACGTCGGCGGGATAGCCGGCCAGCTTGTGGTCCCGCCAGCGGCGGTAGGCGTCGTCGTCGGCCAGGTCGAAGGGCCCGCCGCGGACGGGGCCGGAAGCCGGCGCGGCCAGCGGTCGGGGGGCGGGAGAAGCGGTCATCGGGCGGCTCCGTTTACATCAGCAGTCCATCATATAGGAACGCCCGCGCGCCGTCCCATGGGTCTGATCAATTCACACAGGAAATGGGTAAAGAAATTTTCGTATCCGGAGGGCGCCTGCGCCGAACGGGAATTCTTGACCATCATGGAACACTTATATTAGGCTGCCCGAATATAGGGGATTTCGGGGCTTTCGGCGCTTCCGCACGATCGCTTCGGAAAAACGCAGATTAGGGTTTCAATATTAGATGAAATTAATATAATAAGCTGGAATCGATGTCGCCCCCGTGGCCGGGCAGGGATCGGAAAAAGCAACCAGGCCGCAGGACGAGTGGAGGAAGTAGAGGACATCCTAGCGTGAACAAGACCCCGTGAAAAACACGGGACATACCGGCCCAAAAGACGCCGGACTTCTCCCGCCGCGGCCCAGGACTCCGGGTCGCCGCGATGGGTCGCCGGGACGACCGGTTGACTCCGGAACCACCTCGTCGTTCGAGGTTGGGGCGCCGTCGGCAGGGTTTTTTCGCACATCGGGTCGCACCTCCGCCACGGTGCACGAGACCCGGACAAAAAGCCTTCCGGTCTCCGCTGGAACTCCCAGGGGGATCGGTCAACGGAACCGAGAACGAAATCACTGGAGGTGGATCCATGGCTCTCAAACATCAAACGCCGATGCTGGACCAGTTGGAAAGCGGCCCTTGGCCGAGCTTCGTAACGGGCCTGAAGCGTCTGGCGGAGAGCGAGGACAAGCCCTATGCGGACATGATGCAGGATCTGCTGGGGCAGCTTGAGTACTCCTATACAACCCGCAAGGGTTTCTGGAAGGGCGGCACGGTCGGCGTGCGCGGTTATGGCGCGGGCATCATCCCCCGCTTTTCCGAGGTGGCGTCGAAATTCCCCGAATCGTCCGAATTCCACACCCTGCGCGTGCAGCCGCCCGCCGGCATGCACTATGACACCGATACCCTGCGCAAGATGTGCGACATCTGGGAGGAACACGGCTCCGGCCTGATCGCCTTCCACGGCCAGTCGGGCGACATCATGTTCCAGGGTTCGACGACCGAAGGCACCCAGGCCGCCTTTGACGCCCTGAACGAGATCGGCTTCGACCTGGGCGGCGCCGGCGCCGGCGTCCGCACGTCCATGAGCTGCGTGGGCGGCGCCCGTTGCGAGCAGTCCTGCTACAACGAGCAGAAAGCCCACCGCATGATCATCAACTCGACGCTGGATGACATGCACCGGCCCAGCCTGCCCTACAAGTTCAAGTTCAAGTTCTCGGGCTGCGCCAACGACTGCGTCAACGCCTCGCACCGTTCGGACTTCGCCGTGCTGGGCACCTGGCGCGACGACATGAAGGTGGACCAGGAAGCCTTCAAGCAGTACGTGGCCGAGCGCGGCCGCAAGGAGATCAACGACCAGGTCATCAACATGTGCCCCACCCGGGCCCTGTCGATGAACGACGACGACACCCTGGACGTGGACAACAAGAGCTGCGTGCGGTGCATGCACTGCATCAACGTGCTGACCAAGGCCCTGAGCCCCGGCGACGACAAGGGTGTGACCATCCTGCTGGGCGGCAAGCGCACGCTGAAGATCGGCGACCTGATGGGCTCGGTGATCGTGCCCTTCAAGAAGCTGGACACCGAAGAGGACTTCGAGGAACTGGTCGAGCTGGCTGAAAGCTGCATCGAATTCTTCGCCGAGAACGCGCTGGAGCATGAGCGCATCGGCGAGATGGTGGAGCGCATCGGCCTGATCAACTTCCTGGACGGTGTCGGGCTCGAGGTCGACCCCAACATGGTCACCCACCCGCGCACCAGCTCGTACGTCCGCACGGACGACTGGGACGAGGAAGTGGCCAAGTGGGAAGCCCGCAAGGGCGCCGTGGCCGCCGAGTAACGGTCCAGGTCACCTGCCAGGTAACCGGTCCGACAAGAAGGATCAAACAAGACCACCGTGGCGCGGCCAAGACCGCGCCACGGCGGACAACGACACGGTTTTTGGAGGAATCACATGAGCGAAGCTCCGCGGATGCCGGATGAATGTGGCGTTCCCGACCCGATGCCCCTGATGCATCCGGTCATGCGGGAAAACTTCGGCAACTGGGCCTGGCATGATCGCCCGCGGCCCGGCGTGCTGCACCACGTCGCCAAGTCCGGCGCCGAGATCTGGACGATCAAGGCCGGCACGCAGCGGCAGATGGACGTCTACACCATCCGCCACCTGTGCGACATCGCCGACCAGTTCGCCGATGGCCACGTGCGCTTCACCGCGCGCTCCAACATCGAATTCATGGTCAGCGACCAGGCCAGGGTCCAGCCGCTGATCGACAAGCTGACGGAAGACGGCTTCCCCGTGGGCGGCACCGGCAACTCGATCTCGATGATCTCGCACACCCAGGGCTGGCTGCACTGCGACATTCCGGGCACCGATGCCTCGGGCGTGGTGAAGGCCCTGATGGACGAGATCTACCAGGACTTCATCCACGAGGAAATGCCCAACCGGGTGAAGATCACCACGTCGTGCTGCCAGATCAACTGCGGCGGCCAGGGCGACATCGCCATCAACGTGCAGCACACCAAGCCGCCGATCATCAACCATGACCTGGTGGCCAACATGTGCGAACGCCCGGCGGTGGTGGCCCGCTGCCCGGTGGCGGCCATCCGCCCCGCCATGGTGGCCGGCAAGCCGACCCTGGAAGTGGACGAGAAGAAGTGCATCTGCTGCGGCGCCTGCTATCCGCCCTGCCCGCCCATGCAGATCAACGACCCGGTCAACTCCAAGCTGGCCATCTGGGTTGGCGGCAAGCATTCCAGCACCCGCACCAAGCCCACGTTCCACAAGCTGGTGGTGGCCGGTCTGCCCAACAACCCGCCCCGCTGGCCGGAAGTGGCCGACGTGGTGAAGCGCATCCTGGCCGCCTACAAGGAAGACGGCCGCCCGTGGGAGCGCATGTCCGAGTGGATCGACCGCATCGGCTGGCCGCGCTTCTTCGAGGCCACGGGGCTGCCCTTCACCCGGCACCACATCGAGGACTGGCGCGGCGGTCGCTCGTCCCTCAACACCTCCAGCCACGTCCACTTCTAGGACGCGGCTGGACCGCACCCACGCCAAGAAAAAACAACAACAAACCAACCAGAGGAACGTTGCAGAGATGAAGTTTGGCATTCTGGTGAACGAGGGTCCGTTCACGCACCAGGCGTCGGATTCCGCGTACCAATTCGCCAAGGCGGCGATTGAGAAGGGTCACGAGGTCCTTCGCGTGTTCTTCTATTATGATGGCGTCAACAACGCCAACAAGCTGTCCGAGCCCCAATCCGACGACCGCAATCTGGTCAAGCTTTGGGGCGAACTGGGCAAGGAACACAACATCGACCTGGTGGTCTGCATCGCCGCCGCTCTGCGGCGGGGCATCAAGCAGGACGTCCTGGCCGACGGCTTCCGGATTTCCGGCCTTGGCCAGCTCATCGAGGTCGGCATCGCCGCCGATCGCACGGTTGTGTTCGGCGACTGACGGCAGAAGGAAAAACAAAAGATGAGCGAGGAAGTCGTTTTCGATACCGAGGGCGTGCGCAAGAACTTCATGTTCCTGAACCGCAAGGCCCCCTATGGCACCATCTACGCCCTGGAGATCCTGGAAATGATCCTGATCTCGGCGGCGTTCGAGCAGAACACCACCGTCGCCTTCATGGACGACGGCGTGTACCAGATCAAGAAGGGCCAGAACACCAAGGCCCTCGGCATGAAGAACTTTTCGCCCATGTACGGCGTCGTCGAGATGGAGAAGGAAGACGCCGAAGAGGACGAGGACGTCGAAATGGTGTGGCGGATCGTCGTCGAGCAGGAATCCATGGAAGCCCGCGGCCTGTCCCCGGAAGACCTGGTGCTCGACGTGGAGGTCCTGCCGGCCGCCGAATTCGGCGCGCTGATGGCCCAACAAGACGTCATCCTGGGCGGCTGAGCCGCCGGCAAGATTGAGGACGGAACGGACGACATGCTGAACCTGGTGAACAAATCGCCTTTCGAGCGCCTTGCCATGGAGAGCTGCCTGCGGGTGGCCCCCAAGGGCAGCGCCATCGTGTTTCTTGAGGACGGCGTCTACGCCGTCACCAAGGGGACCGCGGCCGCCGCGAAAATTCAGGCCGCCGCGGAAGGGTCCGCGATCTACGTGCTTGGCCCCGACCTCGACGCCCGCGGCGTCGACCGGGAACGGGTCATGGACGGAGTCACGGAAATCGACTACGGCGGGTTCGTGGACCTGGTGGTCGAGCACGGCACGCCCCAGTCCTGGCTGTAGCCAGGACCGGCGCGGAACCGCGCAAACGGCCACCCTCGGGACCGAAAGACTTAGAGACGGCCGGGAAACGAAATGAACCATGGGACCGGCGCCCCGCGCCCGGAACCAGCGTACAGAGATTTTGAGAGGAGATGGATCGATGGCCTACGAAGTTGAAGGCAAAACCATCGAGCACGACGAAGAGGGCTACATCACCAACATTTCCGAGTGGACCGAACCCCTGGCGGGCATCATCGCCAAGGATGAAGGCATCGACATGACCGACGAGCATTGGGAAGTGGTGAACTTCCTGCGCGACTACTACAACGAATACCAGATCGCGCCCGCCGTCCGCGTCCTCGTCAAGGCCATCAAGAAGAAGTTCGGCGCCGAGAAGGGCAACAACAAGTACCTCTACGAGCTGTTCCCCTATGGCCCGGCCAAGCAGGCGTGCAAGATCGCCGGCCTGCCGAAGCCGACCGGCTGCGTCTGAGCCTCCGGCCAAGCCCGATACCGGAAAGGGGGCCAACCCCCTTTCCGGCTTCCAAGAGAACGATCTCTAGAGGACGTCCCACATGTCGCTCCTAACGGTGGTCTATGCGCTGTTGTTCTATGCCGCGACGGTGATCCTGGTGGCCGGTGTGGCCTATCGGATCCGCCTGTACGCGACCACGCCGGCGCCCCTGAAGATCCCCACGATGCCGGCGCCCCTGACCAACACGGGCGTGGTGGTGCGCATGGCGCGGGAGCTGTTCCTGTTCGAAAGCCTGTTCAAGTCCAACAAGTGGATCTGGCTGTTCGGCGCCCTCTTCCACTTCGGGCTGGCCCTGGTGCTGGCCCGGCACCTGCGCTACTTCATCGAGCCCGTGTGGACCTGGGTGGTGCTGATCCAGCCCTTCGGCATCTACGCCGGGTTCGCCATGGTGGCCGGTCTGGCCGGCCTGTGGCTGCGGCGCATCGTCGTCAACCGCATCCGCTACATCAGCCGCGCGTCGGATCACCTGATGCTGGCCCTGCTGGTGGGCATCGGCTTCAGCGGTCTGATGATGAAGTACGTGGCGCGGACCGACATCATTTCCGTGAAGGCCTTCTTCCTGGGCCTGATGCGGTTCGACTGGCAGCCCCTGCCGGCCGATCCGCCGCTGCTGGTCCACCTGGGCCTGGTGGCGCTGCTGATGATCGTGTTCCCCTTCTCGAAGCTGCTGCATGCACCGGGCGTGTTCTTCAGCCCCAGCCGCAACCAGGCGGACACGGCGCGCGAAAAGCGCCACCTGGCCGCCTGGGCCGCGCCGCTGGACGCCCAGCGCGACGCCTGATGCCCCGCCAGGTTTGCCAGATGCCCCGCCAGGTTTGAACGGAGATCACCGTGGCCAAGCAAGACTTCACCACCCCGGCCTTTCGCGAGGATCGCGCCAATCCGGCCATGGTGCCGGGCGCCATGGAGCATTCCAGCCCGTTCTTCGCCAAGCCCGAGCACAACCAGGCCCTGGGCTTCCCCGGCGAGCTGGTGCCCGACTGGGAGCGCAAGGCGGTCGAGAAGCTGGGCGACCTGCTGAAGAAGAACCGGGCCCTGAAGGTCTACCTGGATTCCTGCGTCAAGTGCGGGGCCTGCACCGACAAGTGCCACTACTACATCGGCACCGGCGACCCCAAGAACATGCCCGTGGCGCGCCAGGACCTGCTGCGCGCCGTGTACCGCCGCAACTTCACCATCGGCGGCAAGCTGTTCCCCGGCCTGGTGGGCGCCAAGGACATGACCCGCGAGGTGCTGGACGACTGGTACAAGTACTTCCACCAGTGCTCGCAGTGCCGGCGCTGCTCGGTGTTCTGCCCCTACGGCATCGACACGGCCGAGATCTCCATGGCCGCGCGCGAGATCATGGACCACATCGGCGTCGGCCAGAAGTACTGCAACGAGATCATCGGCAAGGTCCACACCATCGGCAACAACCTGGGCCTGCCCGAGGCGGCCCTGAAGGACACCATGGAAGGCCTTGAGGAGGACGTCGAGGAAGACACCGGCGTCGCCGTGAAGTATCCGGTGGACGTGCAGGGCGCCGACGTGCTGCTGGTCACCCCCAGCGCCGACTTCTTCGCCGAGCCCCACGTGGACGGCCTGATCGGCTATGGCAAGGTGTTCCACCAGGCGGGCATCAATTGGACCGTCAGCTCCTATGCCTCGGAAGCGGCCAACTTCGCGCTGTTCATCGGCTCCTACGAGCAGATGCACAAGGTGGCCGTGCGCATCCGCAAGGCGGCCCAGGAACTGGGCGTGAAGCGGGTCATCTTCGGCGAATGCGGCCATGCCTGGCGCGTCGCCTACAGCTTCCTGAACACCCTGGCCGGCCCCTGGGACTTCCTGGATCCCAGGTACCCGGTGCCCCAGCACATCTGCGAGGTCACCCACGACCTGATCCAGCGCGGGGCCCTGAACCTGGACCCGTCGGCCAACGACGACAAGGTGGTCACGTTCCACGATTCCTGCAACGTGGCCCGGGCGTCGCGCATGGGCGACGCGCCCGGCGGCCAGTTCCACATTCCCCGCGCCGTGATCAAGGCGGCGGTGAACAAGTACGTGGACATGGCGCCCGACACCATCTGCGAAAAGACCTACTGCTGCGGCGGTGGCGGCGGCCTGTTGACCGACGACCTGATGGAGCTGCGGGTCAAGGGCGCCCTGCCCCGCATGGAGGCCCTGCAGGAGGTGGTGGACAAGCACGGGGTGACCCACATGGCCGCCATTTGCGCCATCTGCAAGACCCAGTTCGCCAAGGTCGTGCCGTACTACGGCTTCGACATGGACATGATCACATCGGTTCACCAGCTGGTCGGCGACGCCCTCCTGCTGGGCACCAAGGAATAACAAACCCGACCTGACGTCGAAAAAGGCCCCGCGGGGCCCTGGCAAGGAATAATCGGAAGGAACGACCATGAACGCAGAATCTCAGGCGGCGCGCAACTTCCGCCGCTTCCAGGAAGGCGACAAGCGCTGGGACGAGTTCCAGGAAAAGATTTTCCAGGCCGGCTGGTCCCACAAATGCCCCACCTACGTCCACCGCACGCCGCCGTGCCAGGGCAGCTGCCCGTCGGGCCACGACATCCGCGGCTGGCTGCACGTGGTGCGCGGCATGGACAAGCCGGTGGAAGGCAAGGAATGGCAGGAGTACGCCTTCGAGCGCATGGTCGAGGCCAACCCCTTCCCGGCCGCCATGGGCCGGGTCTGCCCCGCCCCCTGCGAGGACGGCTGCAACCGCAACGAGGTCGATGACTTCGTGGGCATCAACGCCGTCGAGCAGTTCGTGGGCGACTGGGCCATCGAGCACAAGATCCCCCTGCCCAAGCCGGCGGCGGATACCGGCAAGCGCGTGGCCGTCGTCGGCGGCGGCCCGGCCGGCCTGTCGGCGGCCTATCAGCTGCGCCGCCGCGGCCACGGGGTGACGATCATCGAGGAGCACAACGCCCTGGGCGGCATGATGCGCTTCGGCATTCCCGGCTACCGCACCCCGCGTGAGATGCTGGACGCCGAGATCGACCGCATCATCGACATGGGGGTCGAGGTTCGCCTGAACACCCGCGTCGGCCGCGACGTGACCCTGGAATCGGTGGAGCAGGAATTCGACGCCGTGCTGTGGGCCATCGGCGCCCAGAAGGGCCGTCCCCTGCCCGTCAAGGACTGGGAGGAGACCCCCAACTGCGTCAGCGGCGTGGGCTTCCTGGATGTGTTCAACAAGGGCAAGCTGCAGCACACCACCAAGCGCATGATCGTGGTGGGCGGTGGCGACACCTCCATCGACGTGGCCTCGGTGGCGCGCCGCATCGGCCACATCGAGCACGCCCATGAAAAGGACCGGCCGGAAAACGTGGTCTGGGGCTTCACCGCCCACGACGTGGCCGGCACCGGCGCCCGCCAGGACGTGGAGGTGGTGCTGACCTCGCTGTTCCCCGTGGAAGGCATGACGGCGGCCGAGCGCGAGCGCGAGGATGCGCTGCGCGAGGGCATCGAGATCCGCGGCGGCGTCATGCCCCTGGCGGTGCTGAAGGACCCCGAAGGCCGGGCCAAGGGCCTGCGCATGTGTGAATGCGAGATGGACGGCACCCGCCCCATCCCCATCGAGGGCACCGAGTTCAACCTGTACGCCGACATGGTGGTTTCGGCCATCGGCCAGATGGGCGCCTTCGACGGGCTGGAGGAGCTGAACAACGGCCACGGCTTCATGCACACGGACAAGACCTACAAGATGGACCGGGACGGCCACTTCGCGGCCGGCGACATCATCCGTCCGCACCTGCTGACCACGGCCATCGGCCACGGCTCCATCGTTGCCGAATCCATCGACGCCTACCTGGCCGAAGGCGACATCCCGAAGCGGCCCAAGGTGGACGTGCACCACTTCAACCTGCTGGACGAACTGCGCCAGCGCGAGCTGGAGCCCAGCGAGTACGGCCACGTGCCCATGCGCGGCACCAACGACGAGGGCTTCGCGGTCCACAACTACGAGGACCGTTCCGACAAGCAGGTGATCCCCCACGACGAACTGTTCCTGGGCCACTTCCCGGCCGAGGCGCGGAACCGCCGGCGGGAGATCCACATCGACTCGGACAAGGTGCTGGGCAACTTCCAGGAACGCACCGAGGGCCTGGACACCGACGGCGCCATCGACGAGGCCAAGCGCTGCATGAGCTGCGGCATGTGCTTCGAATGCGACAACTGCGTCATCTTCTGCCCCCAGGACGCCGTGTTCCGGGTGAAGAAGAATTCCCGCGCCGTGGGCCGCTATGTGGACACCGACTACAAGAAGTGCATCGGCTGCCACATCTGCATGGACGTCTGCCCCACGGGTTACATCCAGATGGGCCTGGGCGAATAGCCCGGGTCCGTTTTCCGGCGCGGCGGGCCCCCAGCGCATGCCCGCCCCGCCTTCGAAACAGTCATAGATCACTGACCGGTCATGTTAAACTCCTGGTGTCCTAAGATCGGTCGGACGCCCAGGCCGTCCCGCCGACATCCACGCGCCGTCCGTTGCCGGGCGGCGTGCGCTGGGGTTTCCGGCGGCCGGCACCCGTGTGTCTCCCTTGAACCCGACGACATGTCGGGGGCCGTGGCGGCGGAAGCCCCTGTTTACGCGCGAGTCCAACAGGGGGTTAGCACCACATGACCGAGACCGATTCCGCCACCACCGACGTCACGTTCCGGCGCTACAAGGACCACGAGCACGGCCACGAGCCGTGGGACGAGTTGGTCGTCCACGCGGGTGAAAGCGACCTGTGCCCCGTTTACGTGCACCGGGCGCCGCCGTGCCAGGGCAGCTGCCCGTCGGGTCACGACATCCGCGGCTGGCTGGCCATGGGCCGGGGCCAGGACCTGGATCCGGCCGATGGCCCGTGGCAGGAACAGGCGTTCCGGCGGATGACCACGGCCAACCCCTTCCCCGCCATCATGGGCCGGGTGTGCCCGGCGCCGTGCCAGGAAGGCTGCAACCGCAACGAGGTCGACGACTTCGTGGGCATCAACGCCTTCGAACAGTACGTGGGCGACTGGGCCCTGGAGCACGATCTGCCCCTGGCCGCGCCGGGGCCCGACACGGGCAAGCGCGTGGCCATCGTGGGCGGCGGACCGGCCGGCCTGGCGGCGGCCTACTTCCTGCGCCTGAAGGGCCATGCCTGCACCATCTTCGAGGAGCACGACGCCCTGGGCGGCATGATGGTGTTCGGCATTCCCGGCTACCGCACGCCGCGCGACGTGCTGGAAGGCGAGGTCAAGCGCATCCTGGACATGGGCGTGGGCGTGCGCCTGAACACCCGCGTCGGCACCGACGTGCCCATGGCGAAGATCGAGCAGGACTTCGACGCCGTGTTCTGGGGCATCGGCGCCCAGTCCGGCAAGCCCCTGCCCGTGCCGGGGGCCGACGCCCCCAACTGCGTCAGCGGCATTTCCTTCCTGCGCGCCTTCAACCAGGGCCGCCTGCGCCACGTTTCCGGCCGCGTGCTGGTGGTGGGCGGCGGCGACACGGCCATGGACGTGGCCGCCGTGGCCCGGCGCATCGGCAACGTGGACCTGCCCGAGGACGCCCCCGAGGACGCCCGCCCCGAAGCCGTGATCATGGGCAAGACCACCCAGGACGTGGCCCTGTCGGCCAAGCGGCGCGGCGCGGCGGACGTGTGGATCGTCTACCGCCGGCCCATCTCCAAGGCCCCGGCCAGCCAGCACGAGATCGAATCGGTGATCGCCGAGGGCGTGGAGATCCACGACGAGCTGGCGCCCCTGGAGCTGGTGCTGGATGCATCCGGCCGGGCCAAGGCCCTGCGGGTGCAGCGGGTGGACTGGATCGACGGCAAGATGCACCCCCGCGAGGGCGAGATCATCGACATCGAGGCCGGGCTGGTGGTCGGCGCCACCGGCCAGGCCGGCGACTTCACGGGCATCGAAAGCCTGGACAACGGCCGCGGCCTGATGAACGCCAACGGCCTGTACCAGGTGCCCGGCCACCCCGGCCACTTCGTGGGCGGCGACGCCATCAACCCGCACCTGCTGACCACGGCCATCGGCCACGCCCGGGTGGCGGCGGAAGGCATCGACGCCTACGTCAGCGGCCAGGAAGCCGCCAAGCGGCCCAAGGTGGATGCCTTCCACTTCAACCTGCTGTCGGCGCTGCACGACGGCGGGCTGATCGAGGACACCTACGATCACGAACAGATCCGCGGCACCAACGAGGCCCGGTTCGCGGTCCACAACTACGAGGACCGCTCGTTCGCCGAAATCGTGCCCCACCGCTCGCTGTTCCTGGCCCACTTCGACCGCGAGGCCCGGGAACAGCGCCAGGAAGCCACCATCAGCGGCGACCAGGTGCTGGGCAACTTCACCGAACGGTTCAGCGGCCTGAGCGAAGAACAGGCCGTGCACGAAGGCAACCGCTGCATGAGCTGCGGCATGTGCTTCGAATGCGACAACTGCATCATCTATTGCCCGCAGGACGCGGTGTACCGCGTGCCGAAAGACCAAAGAGCGATGGGCCGATACGTCGACACGGACTACGCGCGGTGTGTGGGCTGCCACATCTGCGCCGACGTCTGTCCGACCGGCTACATCCAGATGGGACTTGGAGGATAAAGCGACCATGTGGCGATCGACCGGATTCCTAAGCATCCTCGCGCTGGCGATGGTGCTGCTCGCGGGGGCGGTGCCCCCGGCCGCCGCCGGCGACGGCGTGCCGCTGCCCCACCCCGCCAAGGGCAAGGGCCTCCAGTGCGTGGAGCCGGTCGATGCCATGCGCCGCTATCACATGAAGTACCTGATGCACCAGCGCGACGACACGGTGCACGGCGGCATCCGCGGGGCCAAGTACAGCCTGCAGGGCTGCATCGACTGCCACGCGGTGGCCGACCCCAAGGTGATGAACGGCGAAAAGCGGACCCTGAAGCCCTTCTGCGGGGCCTGCCACGAATACGCCGGGGTGACGCTGGACTGCTTCCAGTGCCACTCGCCGGTGGCCGAGGACAAGCCGAACCTGAGCCAGGCCGATGCCCAGGCCGTCCGCGAAGCCCACCAGCAGGCCCTCAAGAGCCGCATCCAGCAAGGGAACTGACGACCATGTCCACCTGCACCGACACCACCCGTCGCCGGTTCCTGGCCGGTGCCGCGGGCCTGGCCGCCACCACCCTGGCCCCGGGGGTGATGCTGATCACCGCCGGCCCGGCCCGGGCCGCCGGCGGCCCCGTCACCAACGCCCGGCGCTGGGGCCTGCTGATCGACACCACCAAGTGCGACGCCGGCTGCGACGACTGCGTCGTCGCCTGCCGCACGGAAAACGGCTGGCAGGGCCACGACCGCCCGGCCACCGATTCCCAGTGGATCCGCAAGGTGGACCTGACCGACCAGGTGACCGGGGCCAAGACCAGCCTGCCGGTCATGTGCCAGCACTGCGAAACGCCGCCCTGCGTGGACGTCTGCCCCACCGGCGCGTCGTTCAAGCGGGCCGACGGCATCGTGCTGGTGGACAAGCACATCTGCATCGGCTGCCGCTACTGCATGATGGCCTGCCCCTACAAGGCCCGGTCCTTCGTCCATGAAACCACCCACGGCCAGAAGCCCCACGCGCCCCGGGGCAAGGGCACGGTGGAAGCCTGCACCCTGTGCGTCCACCGGGTGGATGCCGGCGGCACCCCGGCCTGCGTCGAGGCCTGCGCCGAGAAGGCCGGCCGCGAGGCCATGGTGTTCGGCGACCTGAACGACCCCAATTCCGACATTTCCAAGGTGGCGGGCCGCCTGGTGGCCACCCGCATCCGCGCCGACCTGGGCCTGAACCAGGGCGTGCTGTACCACGGCTTCTGAGGGGGAAACCGGGAAGATGATCGACCAAACCACCTACCGCCCCATCGAAGGCCGCAGCACCGAATACCTGACCCTGGTGGGCTGGCTGGGCCTGATGGTCCTGGCCGCCCTGGGCAGCGCCTACTACATGGAGCACAACGGCCACTGGGTCACCGGCATGAGCAACCAGGTGATCTGGGGCACGCCCCATGTGTTCGCCGTGTTCCTCATCGTCGCCGCCTCGGGCGCGCTCAACGTGGCCTCCATCGCCTCGGTGTTCGGCAAGAAGGCCTACAAGCCCCTGTCGCGCCTGTCGGCCCTGCTGGCCGTGGCCCTGCTGGCCGGCGGCCTGGCCGTGCTGGTGCTGGACCTGGGCCGGCCCGACCGCCTGATCGTCGCCATGACGACCTACAACTTCAAATCCATCTTCGCCTGGAACATCTATCTGTACACGGGCTTCTTCGTCATCGTCGCCGTGTACCTGTGGATGATGATGGAACGGCGGATGCAGAAGTATTCCTCCACCGCCGGCCTGGTGGCCTTCGTGTGGCGCCTGATCCTGACCACCGGCACCGGGTCCATCTTCGGCTTCCTGGTGGCCCGCCAGGCCTATGACGCCGCCATCCTGGCCCCCACCTTCATCGTGCTGTCCTTCGCCTACGGCCTGGCCATCTTCCTGCTGGTGATCATGACCGTCTGCCGGGGCACGGGAATCTGCCTGGGCGATGCCCTGCTGGTGCGCCTGCGCAACCTGCTGCGTCTGTTCGTGGTGTCCAGCCTGTACTTCGTGGCCGTCTACCACCTGACCAACCTGTACGGCACGGAAAACCACGGGGTGGAAAAGTTCCTGCTGGTCAGCGGCGGCATCTACACCGGCCTGTTCTGGGTCGGCCAGGTCATCGTCGGCTACCTGGTGCCCATGGGCCTGCTGTACCACCCGGCCACCCGGGGCTCGCGCACCAACATCGTGCTGGCCTCGGTGCTGGTGATCGTCGGCGGCCTGTGCCAGATGTACGTCACCATCATCGCCGGCCAGGCCTTTCCCCTGAACATGTTCCCCGGCTACGACGTGTCGTCCAGCTTCTTCGACGGCGTGGTGGCGGCCTACAGCCCCAGCCTGCCGGAAGTGGTGCTGGGCCTGGGCGGCATGGCCCTGGCCATGGCCATCGTCGCCGTGGCCATCAAGGTGCTGCCCTTCCTGCCGGACGACCTTTCGGATAAAAAGGCCGGGGATGGCGAGGACGCGGACGCCGAGGTCCTGGGGGCCTGACCGCCGCGCCCTTGCGGCACATTCGAAAGACCTTATATATCGGAAAGGCCCGGTCGATCCGGGCCTCTTCGCAGCGGCAACACGCCGCATCTGAGGGGACGGAAACCGGATGACCGAAGAACACCCTTTCGCGCAGTTCGTCCGCATCATCGGCAAGGGCCCGCACCTGTCGCGCCCGCTGACCGAGGACGAGATGCTGGAGGCCGCGCGCATGATCCTGGCCGGCCAGGTGGAACCCCTGCAGTTGGGCGCCTTCCTGTGCCTGCTCCGGGTGCGCACCGAGGTTCCGGCCGAGGGCGCCGGCTTCGTTCGCGCGGTGCGCGAAACCTTCGCCCTGCCGGCCGACAAGCCCCGGGTGGACCTGGACTGGGCGTCCTATTCCGGCAAGCTGCGGCAGCTTCCCTGGTACGTGCTGGCGGCCCTGCTGCTGGCCCAGAACGGGGTGCGGGTATTCATGCACGGCACCGAGGGCCACACGGCCGGGCGTGTCTACACCCGCCAGGTGTTCCAGTACCTGGGCCTGCCCCTGGCCACCAGCTTCGACGAGGCGGCGGCCCAGCTTAGGGCCGGCAACATCGCCTACATGCCCCTGGCCCACCTGCAGCCGCGCCTGCAGGAGATCATCGAGCTGAAGTCCATCCTGGGCCTGCGCTCGCCGGTCAACACCTTCGGGCGCATGGTCAACGCCTTCGACGCGCCCCACGAATTCCAGACCGTGTTCCACCCGGGCTACCGCGACGTGCACCGCGACACCGCCAACCTGCTGGGCCAGAAGCACATGGCCGTGTTCAAGGGCGAGGGCGGCGAGGCCGAGCGCCGGCCCCACAAGCCCCTGCTGGTGCAGAGCCTGCACGAAGGCGAGTACAGCGAAGAGGAATGGCCGATCCTGGTGCACGGCATCGACGACCCCAAGGACACGGCCATGGACCTGTCGCGCCTGAAGGCCGTGTGGACCGGCGCCCAGACCGATGCCTATGGCGAGGGCGCGGTGATCGGCACGGCGGCCATCGCCCTGCGCCTCATGGGCCGGGGCGCCGACACCGACGAGGCCACCGACATGGCCCGCGAGATGTGGGCCCACCGCAACAGGGACCAACTGGGCGCCGCCGCGTGACGCCATGGCCCATCTGCTCGTCGCCGCCGCGCACAAGTCCTCGGGCAAGACCACGCTGACCGCCGGTCTGTGCGCGGCCCTGCGGGCGCGGGGCCTGACGGTGCAGCCGTTCAAGAAGGGGCCGGACTACATCGACCCCATGTGGCACGGGCTGGCCGCCGGCCGGGCCTGCCACAACCTGGACTTCCACACCATGTCGGCCGGCGAGATCCGCGCCACCTTCGCCCGCCGCAGCGCCGGCGCCGACGTGGCGGTGATCGAGGGCAACAAGGGCCTGTACGACGGCCTGGACCTGGACGGCTCCAACTCCAACGCCGCCCTGGCCCGGCTGCTGGACGCGCCGGTGGTGCTGGTGCTGGAAACCCGGGGCATGACGCGCGGCATCGCGCCGCTGATCCTGGGCTACCAGGCCTTCGACCCGAACATCCGCATCGGCGGGGTGATCCTGAACAAGGTCGGCGGGCCGCGCCACGAAGGCAAGCTGCGCGCCATCATCGAGCACTACACCGACGTGCCGGTGCTGGGCTCCGTGC
>JAGREA010000014.1 GCA_020446745.1 Rhodobacterales bacterium
AACGGTCAGCAGGTCGACCCCCAGGTCGTGCAGGTTCACCGGCACCTTGCCCACGGCCTGGATGGCATCGCAGTGGACCAGGGCGCCGGCCGCCCGCGCCACCTCGGCGATGCGGGCCACGGGCTGGAGCACCCCGGTCTCGTTGTTGGCCAGCATCACCGACACCAGGGCCGGCCGGCCGTCAGCGGCCAGCATGCGGGCCACCTGGTCCGGGTCCACGCGGCCGTCGCCGTCCACGGGGATCTGTTCGGCGTCGGGCCGGGCGCGGCCTACGGAATCATGCTCCACCGCCGACACCAGGACCCGCGGGCGGGCGGCGCCGTTGATGGCCAGGTCGTTGGCCTCGGTCCCGCCGCCGGTCAGCACCAGGTCCGCCGGCGCCGCGCCCACCAGGTGGGCCACCGCTTCCCGCGCCGCTTCCAGGCACCGCCGGGCCTCGCGCCCCGGGCCGTGCACGGACGACGGATTGCCGACGCTGCACAGCACGTCGCGCACCGCCTGGGCGGCCTCGGGCCGCACGGGGGTGGTGGCGTTGTGGTCCATGTAGACGGCGGTGGTCATGGCGCCTGCCCGGTCCTTTCTCGTTTCCGGCCGCGGGCTACTGGGCCGCGGCGACGGACGAGGCCGGTTCGTCCTTGCGCCGGTAAAGGGCGCCGGCCGAACCCAGCACCCGGCGGTCGCAGATGTCGGCCACCGAGACGGAGCTGAGGTACAGGTAGATCTGGTTGCCCAGTTCCTCCCACAGGTCGTGGGTCAGGCAGCGGCTCTTGTCGTGGTGGCAGCCGGCCGGCGAACCGGGGCTGCAGCGCGTCGTCTTGATGGGTTCGTCGACGGCGGCGATGATGTCGGCCACCCGCATGTCGTCGGCCGAGCGCGACAGCAGGTAGCCGCCGCCGGGGCCGCGCACGCTTTTCACCAGGCCGCCCTTGCGCAGCTTGCCGAACAGCTGCTCCAGGTACGACAGCGAGATTTCCTGTCGGTCGGCCACGTCGGCCAGGGCGACCGGCCGGCCATCGCTGTGACTGGCCAGATCCACGATCGCCATGACCGCGTAGCGTCCCTTTGTGCTGAGCCTCACCGCAAATCCTCCTTGCCTGACGTCGTGAACCGGCCCGTCCCCAATGCTCGGGCCATCACGGTTTTCCGCCGGTGACAACCACCGGCGCCTTTTTGTCCTGTATCACCGGGGCGCCTTCGGCGGGTTGGTCCGCCGCCGCCTCGCCCAGGCGGCCTTCCAGTTCCTCCACCCGGTCCATCAGCGCCGCCACCTGGCCGCGCAGGGAATCGAGCGTGCGCAGCACCGGGTCGGGCACGCCCTCCACCGGTTCGCCGTAGGCCACGAATTCGCCGGCCCGCTTGCGGTCCCGCGGCATCACGATGCGGGCCGGAATGCCGACCGCCGTGACCCCCGCCGGCACGTCCTTGTGGACCACCGCGTTGGCGCCCACGCGGGCGCCCTCGCCCACCTCGATGGGGCCCAGCACCTGGGCGCCCGAGCCGACGATCACGCCGTCGTGCAGGGTGGGGTGGCGCTTCACGTTGCGCTGGCGCTCGGAATCCACCGAAGGCGCGATGCCGCCCAGGGTGACGTCGTGGTACAGCGTCACGTCGTTGCCGATCACCGCCGTCTCGCCGATGACGATGCCCGACCCGTGGTCGATGACGAAGCCGTTGCCGATGCGCGCGCCGGGATGGATCTCGATGCCCGTGGAGACCCGCGCCAGGTGCGACACCAGGCGGCCGGTCAGGTGCCAGTCCCGTTCCCACAGCCAGTGGGACAGGCGGTACCACATGATGGCGTGGAAGCCCGGATAGCACAGGAACACCTCCAACCGCGATCGGGCGGCCGGGTCCCGGGCCATGAAGGCGTCGATATCTGCCTGAATTTTCTTGAAAATCATGGCTTCCACGATATGTTAGGGCACACAAGGGGGGACGTCAGACCGGCCATCGTCAGACGCGCCAACGGACCAGACCCACGTCACCTCGCGGACTGCTAATATAAGATGCCCGACTTTTCCGGTCAAGTTTATCGGCGAAAGTTGCGAAGATCGGGCGTTTTATACCGCACTGCACAAGTCGGATAATCCCCAAAACAGCCAAGCGAAGCCAACGCCGCACGCCATGCCAGAGGTCATTTTCAACGGCACCGAGGGCCGTCTCGAGGGGCGCTACCACCATTCCAAGCAGGCCAACGCCCCCATCGCCCTGATCCTGCACCCCCATCCCCAGCACGGCGGGACCATGAACAACCCGGTGGTCTACGCCCTGTACCAGGCGTACCAGCGCCGGGGCTTTTCGGTGCTGCGGTTCAACTTCCGCGGCGTGGGCCGCTCCCAGGGCCGGTTCGACAACGGCCAGGGCGAGCTGAGCGACGCCGCCACGGCCCTGGACTGGATGCAGGGCTTCAACCCCAACGCCAAGGCCTGCTGGATCGCCGGCTATTCCTTCGGCGCCTGGATCGCCATGCAGCTGATGATGCGCCGGCCCGAGATTTCCGGCTTCATCTCCATCTCGCCGCCGGCCAGCCAGCACGATTTCTCGTTCCTGGCCCCCTGCCCGTCTTCCGGCATGATCGTGCACGGCGCCACCGACGAGCTGGTGCCCGTGGCCTCGGTGGACAAGCTGGCCCAGAAGCTGTCGTCGCAGAAGAACATCACCATCGACTACCGCAAGGTGGACGGCTGCGACCACTTCTACCGCACCCACATGGACGTGCTGGGCGGCCACATCGAGGACTACCTGGACACGGCGCTGGGCCTGAAGGCCGCCTGACACCCCGCCTTGGGCGACGCGGCCGCTGGCGGTGACCCGACACCGCCGGTCGTGGTAGCATCGCCCATGTTTGCCGGATTGCGTGTCGGGGCCGCATGTCCAAAGCCGTTTTCCTGTCCGCCGGAATCCTGATCGCCCTTTACGCCGGGCTGGCCTACCTGATCGGCGGCCCGGACAGCTCGGCCTTTGACGCAACGCCCTTCGGCGCGTTCGCCGCCGGCGCGTTCCTGTTGTCGTTCATCATCTTCGGACCCAGCCTTGGAACGACGCAGGCCGATGCGCCAGACCGTGCGCCAGAACGTGCGCCAGGGCATGCGCCAGGGCGTGCGCCGGACCGCGAGCCGAAAGGCCCCGATTTCGTTGCCTTCCTGGCCCTCGCGGAAGAGGGCGGTGCCTCGTCGCACCGGTCGCCCGACGGCAAGGCCCAACTGGCCGCCCGGCTGCGGGAACACTTCAACCTGGACCCGCACATGCCCGTCCGGCTGATCTGGCCGGAACTCTGGATGACCGAGCGGGACGCCAAGGTGGCCCGGAACATGATGGCCGCCTCGGCCATGCCGCTGGGCACGGGCCCGGCCGTCGGCCCCATGGCCATGGGCGACCTGTTGCGCAAGCGCGCCGCCGTTGTGCTGACCAGCCAGCCCATGCCGGCGGACCTGGCCAACCGGATCCGGGAAGACCAGAAGGACTGGCGCTTCGCCAAGGTGCCCCGGGGCCTGGTGTTCGGGCGCGTCCATGGCGAAAGCCGGATCGGCCTGGGCGACCGCGTCGGCGGCGGGCCGCCGGCCACGGGGGACGGTGCCGCGGCCACGGACCCGGCCGCCGACGTGTTCGCGTTCCTGATTCCCAAACACAAGAGTCTGGCCGTGCGGAAGGGGATCGGCGGCATCAAGCCGGAAACGGAAGCCATCACCATCGCCAAGACGCGCGAACTCCTGGGCGACGCCCAGGCCCGGATCCTGGTCGTCCATCCCGACGAATGGACCGGGCCGGACCTCCGCGCCATCGAGGACGCCACCGATTCCATCGCCCGGATCAAGCTGGCCGCCGCCGTGACCACGTCGCTGGAGGCCAAGGGCATCGGCCAGTCGCGAATCCTCGCCTTCGTCACCGGCGACGTGGACTGCATCGAGCTGCCCGACGTGGGCCTGTTCCTCCTTTACGGCCCGCTTCGGCCTTCCGGCGAAGCGCCCCCCGTGAACGATGGAAGCCACCCGCCCGATCCACCCCTCGGCGCGGACCATCCCGTCTCCATCATCGTCGGCTTCGTCCTGCACCCCGAAGACAGCCCGGCGGCGGCGGCGGCGTTCGTCGCCGACCTGCGGCCGGGCGCCCTGGAAGACCGGCTGCGCCGGGAACTGTCCATGCCGGGCGCCGGGGTGACCATCTATCCCGCCGGCGACTGGCTGGCTCCGCGCATCGCCACGGCGGATCGGATTCACGACCAGAAGACGCTGCGGGAGATCAACAACGGGGCCTTTGTCCGTGTCCTGGCCGATGGCATGGACCCGGATCTGGCCTGGGCCCAGATGGCCGACGGCGTTTACGAAACCCTGGTCCTGCCGGAAACGGGGCGGGTCGTCCTGTTCCGTGTCCTCAACGGCCCGGCCGGCAAGCTGGGGCGCCTGGCGGAGCAGCGGGCCTGACGGCGGCCCGAGAGCCCCCCTTCCCTACGGATCGTAGCGGCGGCCGCCCGGGCAGGGTTCGGGCACGCCCGTGGTGGTGGGCAGGCTGAGGGCCAGGCCGCGCAGGCTGCGCACGGCCAGGAAGGCGAAGGCCTGGGCCTCCAGGGCGTCGCCCTGCCAGCCCACGGCCTCCACCGGATCCACCGCCGCCTGCAGTTCGCCGCACAGGTAGGCCATCAGTTCGTGGTTGCGCCGCCCGCCGCCGCACACCAGCCAGCGCGTGGGCGGCGCCGGCAGCAGCTCCTTGGCCCGGGCCACGGCGCCGGCGGTGAAGGCCACCAGGGTGGCGGCGCCATCGGCCGGCGACAGGTGGGCCACCGGTTCGGCGGAAAAGGCGTCGCGGTCCAGGGACTTGGGCGCCGGCAGGCGGAAATAGGGGTGGGCGAGCAGGTCCATCAGGGCCAGGCCATCGGGCTCGCCGGCCTTGGCCAGGCGGCCGCCTTCGTCCATGGGGCGCTGGATGGTGCGCCGGCACCAGTCGTCCAGCAGGGCGTTGCCGGGGCCGGTGTCGAAGGCCAACACCGCGCCGTCGGCGCCGATCCAGGTGACGTTGGCCACCCCGCCCACGTTCAGCACCGCCAGGGGGCGTTCCAGGTCGCCATCGGAACTGGCCGCCAGGGCGGCGTGGTAGAGCGGCGCGAAGGGCGCGCCCTGGCCGCCGGCCGCCACGTCGTTCAGGCGGAAGTCGGCAACCACGGGGATGCCCGTTTCCCGGGCCAGCAGCGCCGGGTCGCCCAGTTGCACGGTCAGCCCGGCGTCGGGGTCGTGGAAGGTGGTCTGGCCGTGGAAGCCGATGACGGCCACGTCGGCGGGCGCCAGGCCGGCCACGTCCAGCAGGCGGGCCACGGCCTGGGCATGGCGCAGGGTCAGGTCGCGCACCACGGCGTCGGTGCCGGGCTCGCCCCGGGCATCGCGGCCCAGCAGGGCGCGCAGCGCGTTCTGGAAGGCCGGCGGATAGGGCAGGTCCAGGTGAGGGCCGCGGTCGGTGATGTGTTCGCCGTCGGTGGTCACCAGGGCGGCGTCGATGCCGTCCATGGACGTGCCGCTCATCAGGCCCAAGGCCATCATGGATGTCGCCATGCCAATCCCGTGCTCACGTTGTATCGGAAGTGCGGCTATGGTAAGGACCGCCGCGTCGAACCGGGGCGACTGTAACATAAGGACCGACGACCATGACCACCTTCCGATCCGATTTCCTGCGCCTGGTGACCGAGCGCGGCTACCTGCACCAGTGCACGGACCTGGACGCCCTGGACGCCAAGGCGGCCACGGAAACGGTGGTGGCCTATATCGGCTTCGACTGCACGGCGCCCAGCCTGCACGCCGGTTCCCTGCTGCCCATCATGATCCTGCGGGCCCTGCAGAAGACCGGCCACAAGCCCATCGTGCTGATGGGCGGCGGCACCACCCGGGTGGGTGATCCGTCGGGCAAGGACGAAAGCCGCAAGCTGCTGTCCGACGCCGACATCGCCGCCAACATGGCCGGCATCAAGCAGGTGTTCGCCCGGTTCCTGACCTTCGGCGACGGGCCCACCGACGCGGTGATGGTCAACAACGCCGACTGGCTGGACAAGCTGAACTACATCGACTTCCTGCGCGACTACGGCCCCCACTTCACCATCAACCGCATGATGACGTTTGATTCCGTGAAGCTGCGGCTGGAGCGCGAGCAGCCGCTGACCTTCCTGGAATTCAACTACATGATCCTCCAGGCCTACGATTTCCTGGAGCTGTCGCGGCGCGTCGGCTGCCACATGCAGATGGGCGGGTCCGACCAGTGGGGCAACATCGTCAACGGCGTGGAACTGGGCCGGCGGGTGGACAACCGCCAGCTTTTCGGCCTGACCTCGCCGCTGCTGACCACGGCCTCGGGCGCCAAGATGGGTAAGACGGCCGGCGGCGCCGTGTGGCTGAACGCCGACAGGCTGTCGCCCTACGACTACTGGCAGTACTGGCGCAACTGCGAGGACGGCGACGTGGGCCGGTTCCTGAAGCTGTTCACGGAACTGCCCCTGGACGAGATCGCCCGCCTGGAAGCCCTGCCGGGGGTGGAGATCAACGAGGCCAAGAAGGTGCTGGCCACCGAGGCCACGGCCCTGCTGCACGGCGCCGAGGCCGCCGCCCAGGCCGCCGAGACGGCCCGCGTGACCTTCGAGGAGGGCGCCCTGGCCGACACCCTGCCGACAGTGGAAGTGCCGGCGGCCGACCTGGCGGCGGGCATTCCGGCCTTCGATTTGATCCGCCGCGCCGGCCTGGCGCAGTCGGGCGGCGAGGCCCGGCGGCTGATCAAGGGCGGCGGCGGCAAGCTGAACGACGCCCCCTTCGGCAGCGAGACCCAGGCCGTGACCACCGCCGACCTGAACGCCGACGGGGTGCTGAAGCTGTCGGCCGGCAAGAAGCGCCATGTCTTGGTGAAGCCGGCCTAACTCAGCCCCGCCTTGACCACCAGGTAGACGCCCATCCCCAGCAGGCCCAGGAACAGGGCCCGGCGGAAGGCCCGTTCGGGCAGGCGGCGGCGCAGGGCCGTGCCCAGGGCCATGCCCAGGGCGGCCGGCGCCAGGGCCAGGGCCGACAGGCCCAGGCTTTGCGCCGCCATCAGCCCGTGGGTGCCCAGCCCCAGGGCCAGCGCCCCGGTGGCAACGGAAAACCACAGGCCCATGGCCTGGATCAGCCGGTCCCGGTCCAGGCCCAGGGACTGCATGTAGGGCACGGCGGGCACCACGA
>JAGREA010000153.1 GCA_020446745.1 Rhodobacterales bacterium
CGGCGTGGAAGCGGCCATCGAGGCCTGGGGCGCCGCGGCCATGGTGGTCGGCTTGCGGGGCGGCGGGGTGGTCATGGCGCCGGGGCTGCGGGCCTGGGAAGGCGCCACGCTGGGCATGGGGGGCGGAGTCGGCGCCGCGCGCACGGCGGTTTCCGCCGCGGCAACCGACGGGGCCGTGGACGCGGCCGCGGCCATCTTGGGCTCCATGCCCTTGGGCGGGGCCGGCGGTTCGGCCTTGGCCATGGCCGTGGCGGTGCGCTGGCTGTCCTCCAGGGCGTTCACGGCGGCACCCTGGCGGGCGATGGCCTCGTCCGAATAGCGCCGGCCACTGTCGGCCACCAGGCCGGTGCCCTCGGGCACCCGGCGGGCCTGCGAACGGTCGGGCACCGACGACAGCTTGGGGAAGTCCTGGTCGGCCCCGGGGGCCGGGGTGTCGCGGGCGGCACCGACTCCTTCGGCCGGAGTCGGCGACTCGGCGGTGTCCTCGTCGCCGCTGAAGAAGTCGACGGTGTCGCGCCACCACTCGGCCGGGTTCAGGGCGTCCGGCACGGACGAGCATCCGGCCAGCACCGCCGGCAGGACCAGAACGCCGGCCAGGGCGGTGGCCCGGCCCCGTCTCAGCGCCACTTTCGGCGCCATCTGCATAACCCGTGAAACACGTTCCATGGAACCCCCGTTCCCGATTGAGGCGGATCGATCCGGGCCCAGACCCGTCAACCCGACGTTAACCTGTCCGTATGAATTGCACGATCCGGGAAATTCGTTAAAACTAGTCAAAACCGTTCCGAAAAATCGGTACCAGAACGCGACGGGCTGTTGGCAACCGTCGATGTTCTTTCGCGAGGTATTTCGAGCATCCTAGATCATAAAGGATTGAGTCATGGCCGATCAACACGGCACGGAGCCCCAGATTCCGGACCCAAGCGAGCTGAGCAAATCGATGGCGGAAATCGCCGAAAAGAGCCAGCGCCTAGTGACTGATTTCCTTGCCCGACAGAAAGGCGGCATGAACATCGGTACCGCCGACCCCTTGAACGTGGGTTCGGCGTTCCTGGAAATGACCACGCGCATGATGACCGATCCGGCGCGCCTGGCCACCGCCCAGATGAACCTGTGGAAGGATTACCTGTCCCTGTGGCAGAACACCGCCGCCCGCATGATGGGGGGCGAGCCGGCGAACCTGATTGAACCCGAGCGCGACGACCGCCGGTTCAAGGACGATGCGTGGCAGGAAAACGAGCTGTTCAATTTCATCAAACAGTCCTACCTGCTGACGTCGCGCTGGCTGCAGACCACCGTCAACGACGTGGACGGCCTGGACGACCGCACGGCCAAGAAGGTGGACTTCTACACCAAGCAGTTCGTGGACGCCGTGTCGCCCACCAACTTCGTGATGACCAACCCCGAAGTGCTGCGGGCCACGGTGGAGACGCGCGGCGAGAACCTGGTCAACGGCCTGAAGAACCTGCTGGAAGACCTGGAGGCCGGCAACGGCCAACTGCGCATCAAGATGACCGACGTGGAGGCCTTCAAGGTGGGCGAGAACATCGCCACCACCCCGGGCAAGGTCATCTACCGCAACGACATGATGGAACTGATCCAGTTCACGCCGACCACCGACAAGGTGCACAAGACGCCCCTGCTGGTGATCCCGCCGTGGATCAACAAGTTCTACATCATGGACCTGCGGCCCAAGAACTCGTTCCTCAAGTGGGCCGTGGACCAGGGCCACACCGTGTTCTGCATGTCCTGGGTCAACCCGGACGAGAAGCACGCCCAGAAGGGTTTCACCGACTACATGCTGGACGGCCCGGTCAAGGCCATGGACCTGGTCCAGGAAGCCACCGGCGTCGAAGGCGTGAACATGCTGGGCTACTGCCTGGGCGGTACCCTGCTGGCCTGCACCCTGGCCTACCTGAAGGCCAAGGGCGACACCCGGTGCAAGAGCGCCACCTACTTCACCACCATGCTGGACTTCTCCAAGCCCGGCGACCTGGGCATCTTCACCGACGAAGAGACCGTGTCGTCGCTGGAGGAGAAGATGGCCGAGCGCGGCTATCTGGAAGGCAGCGAGATGGCCGGCACCTTCAACATGATGCGGGCCAACGACCTGATCTGGTCGTTCGTGGTGAACAACTACCTGCTGGGCAAGGACCCGTTCCCGTTCGACCTGCTGTTCTGGAATTCCGATTCCACCCGCATGCCGGCGGCCATGCACAGCTACTACCTGCGCAAGTTCTACATGGAGAACAAGCTGAAGGATCCGGGCGGCATCACCTTGGACGGCGTGCCCATCGACCTGAGGACGATCGAGACGCCGTCGTACATGATCTCGGCCCGCGAAGACCACATCGCGCCGTGGGATTCCACCTATGCCGGCACCCAGTTGTTCAGCGGGCCGGTGCGGTTCGTCCTGGCGGCGTCGGGCCACATCGCCGGCGTCATCAACCCGCCGGCGGCCAACAAGTACTGCCACTGGATCAACGACCACAAGGTGGATCGCCAGCCGGCCGACCCGCAGGACTGGCTGAAGGAGTCCAGCCAGCACGACGGGTCCTGGTGGACCGATTGGGGCAAGTGGGTGCGCAAGTTCGCCGGCCCCAAGACCACCGAACCGCGCCAGCCCGAGGACAGTGGCTTCGAGATCCTGTGCGACGCCCCGGGTGAATACGTGCGTACGCGGGTCTGACCCGCGCACGCGCTGCCCTGCCAACAGGCCCCAAAGGCCAAAAAACATCGGGCCGATCCTGGGATCGGCCCGTTTTTTGTGCGGGAACGGTACGGCCTGGGCCTGAAGACACCCTGGCGGCCTACCGTCGCCGGGCCACCACCTTCTGGTACAAACCGCCGAAATAGGTGGTCTTTTCCCACTGGAAGTCCGCCGCCCGGTCGGTCAAATGGGGGATTTCCGTCTCCAGCAGGTCCTCGGCATAGGGCTCCAGCCGGCGCCAGACCAGGGTCATCAGGCTGCGCAGGGGGTGCCAGCGGGCCGGCCGGTGGTAGTCCACGAACACGGCCGTGCCGCCCGGTTCCACCCGGTCCAGCAGGGCGTCCACCACGGCGCGCTTCTTGTCGTGGGGCATTTCGTGCAGCAGGAAATAGCAGCACACGGCATCATAGGTGTCCTCGCCCGGATCGGCGGCGTCGGCGTGGCGGGCGTCGGCCCAGGCCAGGTCGCGCAAGCGGGCGCGGCAGTTCTCCACCTGCAGGGGCACGATGTCGATGACATCCAGAAAGCCGTCGGCCCCCACGTGGCGGGCCAGGGCACGGGTGTATTCCCCGTACACATAGGCCGCCTGCAGCACCCGGCCACCCACCGGCACGTGCTGGAAGGCAGCCTGCATCAACCGGCCGCTGTTGCCCCAAAGCAGGGACCAGACGACCAGGTTCCGGTCCAGGCGCCGCACCATCTGCGGGTCGATGTAGGCCCAGGTATAGGTGCGGCTCAAGTAGTCCGGTATGGCAGGTCGGGGCCTTGCCGTATGAATCGGGTCGGCCCGTGAAGTCCTTATGGATTGATCCAGCATGGTCCCTGTTGCTCGAAACGGTCCTTGAACAGGACTCGGTGGAGAGGACGAAGTATTTCTTCGATTTTCGAGTCGCTTGGAAGGGTCCGAAACACGGTTTTCCCGTCCTTTCCCCCGGGACGGGATCGCCGATTCCTGTGTCGGACCGGCCCATGATAGCTTGGCTTGTCGTCAGGGAACAGCCCGGAGCGCCCCCGGCCGTTGACCGGTGGACAAACGAGCCCTTCGGCCCGGGCAAGACCCGCCCCCGGGCACGGATCGACGGACCGTCGGTTTCAGATGGTGATTTCCGTGATTCCGCCGTGCCGGCCCGACCATGTCAGGGGATCGCCCAGGAAGGATTCCACCTCGGCCAGGGTGTGGGGATCGAAATATCCGTGATCCTTGCACACCTTCAGAACATCCCACCAGGTGGCCAGGTAGTGCAGGCGCAGGCCGTGTTCCTGCAGCTTGCCGCGCACCTCGGGGAAGATGTCGTAATAGAACACCACCAGGGTGTCGGACACCTGGGCGCCGGCCGTGCGCAGGGCCTCGCAGAACTTGATCTTGCTGCCGCCGTCGGTGGTCAGGTCCTCCACCAGCAGCACCCGCTGGCCCTCGATCAGGTCGCCCTCGATCTGCGCGTCGCGGCCGAAACCCTTGGGCTTCTTGCGCACGTACTGCATGGGCAGGGTCAGCTTGTCGGCCAGCCAGGCGGCGAAGGGGATGCCCGCCGTCTCGCCGCCGGCGATGGCGTCGAACTGTTCGAAGCCCACGTCGCGCACCAGGGTGGAGGCGGCGAAATCCATCAGCGTCGAGCGGATGCGGGGGTACGAGATCAGCTTGCGGCAGTCGATGTAGACCGGGCTGGCGATGCCCGACGTGAAGGTGAAGGGCTGATCGGCCCGGAAGTGGACGGCATTGATCTCCAGCAGCATCTTGGCCGTCATCTCGGCCATCAGGGTCTTGTCGGGAAAGGTGTTCGAGAACATGCCGGTGGTCCTTTTTCCTACGGGGCCTTCCTACGGGGTCATCTGCGGGCCCGGGGCCGCCTCGATCCGCCAGTGGACGGGGATGCCGGGGTCGAAGACGGTCAGGGTGCCGTCGGGCGTGGGCACCTTGGCCGGCGCGGCCTGGGGTTCCGGGTCGCGCACCAGGACGATGCGGTCGGGATTGGGCGCCAGGCCATAGAAGGCCGGGCCGTGCAGCGACGCGAAGCCCTCCAGGCGGTCCAGGGCGCCCTCGTCCTCGAACACCTGGGCCAGGCATTCCAGGGCGTTGGGGGCGGTGAACAGGCCGGCGCAGCCGCAGGCGCTTTCCTTGGCGGCGTCCAGATGGGGCGCCGAGTCCGTGCCCAGGAAGAACCGCGGGCTGCCCGAAACGGCGGCTTCCCGCAGGGCCAGGCGGTGGCGTTCGCGCTTGGCCACGGGCAGGCAGTAGTAGTGGGGCCGGATGCCGCCGGCGAACAGGGCGTTGCGGTTGATGATCAGGTGGTGGACCGTCAGGGTGGCGGCGATGTCCCCTGCCCCGTCCCGCACATAGGCCACGCCGTCGGCCGTGGTCACGTGCTCCAGCACCACCTTCAGGGCCGGGAAGCGGCGCCGCACGGGTTCCAGCACCCGCTCGATGAACACGGCCTCGCGGTCGAAGATGTCCACCGCCGGGTCCGTCACCTCGCCGTGGACCAGCAGCGGCATGCCGATCTCTTCCATGGCCGCCAGCACGGGGGACAGGCCGTCCATGTCCGTCACCCCGTTGTCGGAATTGGTGGTGGCGCCGGCCGGGTACAGCTTGGCCGCCACGAACGCGCCGGCGGCGTAGCCGGCCCGCAGGTCCGCCGGGTCGGTGCCGTCGGTCAGGTAGCAGGTCATCAGCGGCTCGAACACGTGGCCCGCCGGCACGGCCGACACGATCCGCGCCCGATAGGCCGCCACCTCGGCCGCCGTGCGGGCCGGCGGCACCAGGTTGGGCATCACGATGGCCCGGCCGAACACCGCCGAGGTGAACGGCAGCACGGCGGCCAGCATGGCGCCGTCGCGCAGGTGCAGGTGCCAGTCGTCGGGCCGGACCAGGTCCAGGCGGGAGACATGCGTCATGGAAGGGCCTCCTGGGGCGTGGCGTCGGGGCCAGGGCGATCCACGCCGGGCACCCATAGCACAGGGCCCGCATGGGGCCGACAGGAATCTTGGCCAGTCCCTGGAAAATTCATTTCTGTACCAAAACGTTCTCTCCCTTGATCTTATCCGTCGCCCCAGGCCGGATGCGCTTTTTCGTGGACTCACCGGGTGTTACGCTCCTTGCCAGATGATCCGGGTCCACCGTGGACCCTCCAGTGCAAGACAAGGGAAAGCGTTCGATGGCGACCGAGAACGGCAAACCGACGGACCAGACCGGCACCGACCAAAACACGGACGATCGCCAGGTTCTTGACGACCTGACGGTGCTGGATGGGCGCGACGCGCCCAACCTGGACGCCGAGGAACAGGTTATGCTGGGGGATCCCGACACGGACCTGGACGACCCCATCTTCCGCAGCGCCATCAGCGAGGGCAGCCAGTCCACCCTGCACGAGGTGGAACGGGGCGTGTCCGGCAGATTCACCAACGAACAGCAGGGCGCCCCCCGATCGGGCCAGGGCATCCAGGGCGAGCGGGAAGAGGTCACCCTGTCGGGCCTGGACGAGAACACCGACGGCGGTTCCGATCAGACCGATACCCCCGACCAGGCCCAGGATGGGCCCGATACGGTCCACGGCGACCATTTCCAGGACGAGGATGCGTCGCGCGACGCCAATGACGACGGCGCCACGGGCGGCGCCCCCGCCCCCGCCGCGCCGGCGGCCGGTTCCCAGGGCGGCACGCCCCCGCCCGGGTTCTCCGCCTTCAGTCAGGTGGCCGGTGAAGAGGGCGACGGCGACGGAACCCCCGGCACCCCCGGCGACGACGAGCCTTCGGAAGACGAGCTGGTCGGCGACACCGTGGACGTGACGGCCGAGGCCCCTTCCCTTTCGATGACCGACGCCGCGGGCGTCGAGGATCAGTCCATCAGCCTGAACCTGTCGGCGGCCCTGACGGACACGGATGGCAGTGAATCTCTCTCCATCACCATCGGTGGCGTGCCTTCGGGCGCCACGCTGTCGGCCGGCATCAACAACGGTGACGGCACCTGGACGCTGACCGCCGCCGACCTGCCGGGCCTGACCGTCACCCCGCCGGCCAACAGCGATGTGGATTTCCAGCTCACCGTCACCGCCACCAGCACGGAAGGCGGCAGCGGCGCGACGGCGACCTCCACGGGTACCATCGACGTCTCGGTCGCGGCCGACGCCGACGCGCCGACGCTGACCCTGAATGATGCTTCCGGCACCGAGGATCAGGCCATCTCCCTGAACCTGTCCTCGGCCCTCACGGACACCGACGGCTCCGAGAGCCTGTCCATCACCATCGGCGGCGTGCCTTCGGGCGCCACCCTGTCGGCCGGCACCAACAATGGCGACGGCACCTGGACCCTGGAGCCCGGCGATCTGGCCGGCTTGACCATCACCCCGCCGGCCAACAGCGATGCCGACTTCCAGCTCACCGTCACCGCGACCAGCACCGAAGCCGACGGCGGCGACACGGCCACCACGTCCGGCACGGTGAATGTGAGTGTCGCGGCGGATGCCGACGCGCCGACGCTGACCCTGAACGATGC
>JAGREA010000015.1 GCA_020446745.1 Rhodobacterales bacterium
CCTCGGTATAGCGGAAGGCCGCGGGCTTGTCCCCGTCCATCGAGCCGAAGTTGCCCTGACCGTCCAGAAGCGGCAGCGACATCGAGAAACCCTGCGCCATCCGCACCAGCGCGTCATAGATCGCGCTGTCGCCGTGCGGGTGGTACTTGCCCATGACGTCGCCGACGATGCGCGCCGACTTGCGGTACGGCCGGTTGAAGGCGTAGCCGTTCTCGTTCATGGAATGGATGATGCGCCGGTGCACCGGCTTCAGGCCGTCGCGCACGTCCGGCAGGGCCCGGCTGACGATCACGCTCATGGCGTAGTCGAGGTAGGAGGACCGCATCTCCTCCTCGATGCTGACCGTCGTGATGTCCTTGTCGGGAGGCGGTGTCGGGGTGCTCGTCAACGGGGTCTACCTTGATCAGCGCCAGGCCTGTGGGAAGGCCGGTCCGGGGCCGGTCCGCCCGGGCGGGCGGCGCCGCGACTCCGGGGCCGGAGGACCACCCCGGCCTGCGGCGTGAACCCGCTGAAAACTACCATGTTGCGAACCCGTGAACAACCGGCGCGACCACCCGCCGAAGGGCGGAATTCCGCCCCTTTCACCCCCCCTGACCGGGCCTGGGGCCGGGCCCCTGAGCGGGCCCGGGGCCGGGCCGGGTTCCGCCCGGCGCCACCATGGGTCAAAATGGCGGGAAAGGGGCGCGATTCGACGCCCCGAACGGGCTCCTGGGGGCACGGTATCGGGGAAGGAGACGAACCATGGCACGGATGATTCCCGGGCGGCCCCGGCGGGCGGCCCTCCCGAAGACCCTGTTGGCGATCGTGCTGGCGGCCCTGGCGGCCGGCGCCTTGACGGCGGCCGGGCCGGCGTGGGCCGAGGACGTGGACTGCGAGACCGAGCCGGGCTCGGGCCAGCTGGACAAGACCGTGGTGCTGTTCGACGTGGACAGCACCAAGATCAAGCCCGAGGACGTGGAGCGCCTGAAGCGCCTGGCGGACTGGGCCCGGTTCAAGACCAAGATCTGCGTGGTCGGCCAGGCCGACAAGCAGGGCAGCGAGGACTACAACAAGAAGCTGGCCCTGCGCCGGGCCCAGGCGGTTTCCAAGGTGCTGGTGGCCAACGGGGTGAAGGCCAAGACGATCCACAACAGCTCGCGCGGCGAGGCCTTCGGCGATTCCTTCCTGGAATCCCTACGCCCCGCCGGCTGGGACCGGCGGGTCGAGGTCCTGGTGCCGCAGAAGTAGGCGGCGAGGCGTTCAGGCGGACTGGCGCTCAAGCGGTTGGCGATTCCGCGCCTTCGCCGCCAGCGGCCAGGGCCGGATCGGAGGCCGGCGCCAGATCCGTGGCCGTGGCGGGCGGCGGGGCGGCGGCCATAGACAACCCGGCCAGATCGGCGCCGCTCAGCCCCACCTCCTTCATGATGGCATCCACCAGGGGGGCCTGACTGCGGTAACGCAGGGCGCTGGCCACCACCTGGTCTGCCAGGCCGGTGCCGGCGGCCCCGTCGTGGCCGTTGGCGCCGCCCGCGCCGTGGGTGCCGTTGCCGGTCAAGCCGTCCACCTGGATAATCTTTATGCCGTCGATGTTCTCCATGGGCTTCACCGACTCGCGGATGATGGCCTGGAGCTGCTCGACCACCGCCAGCTTGATCTTCATCTGCACGATGTCGCTGGTCAGGGCGTTGTCGGCCTCGTTGAGGGCCTTGCGGCCCGCCGCGTCCACGGCATAGCGCAGTTCGGCGGCGGCGGCGCGCAGCTTCACGGCCTCGCTTTCACCGGTGGCTTCGATGCGCTGCTTCTCGGCGTCGGCGTTGGCCAGGATGCGGATGGCCTCGGCCTCGTCCTCGGCCGCCTGCATCTGGGCCTGGGCGGCCACGGTCACGCGGATGGCGTCCTGCTCGGCCAGGCGCCGGGCCTCGACCAGGTCAACGGCCTTCTGGCGTTCGGCCTTCTCGGTCTCGCGCACGGTGACCACCCCTTCCTCGGCCTGCACGGCCAGGGCGCGGGCCTTGTCGGCCACGGCCTGGGCCTCCGACTGGGCGCGGGATTTCTCGGCCACGGCGATGGCCCGGTCCTGGTTGGCCAGTTCCACCACCTTCTCGCGGGTGATGTCGGCCTCGCGCACCTGGCGCTCCTTGATGATGCGTTCCTCCTCCACCTTGCGGTCGGCGATGATCTTGGCCAGTTCGACCTCCTGCGTTGCGTTGATCTTGGCCGATTCGGCATCCCGCTGCTTGGCGGCCTGCTCCGAGGCGATTTCGGCGCTCTGGGCGGCGCGGCGGATTTCCACCTCGCGCTGCTGTTCCAGGCGGGCGTACTCCACGTCCCGGGCGATCTGCAGCTTGCTGCGCTCCGCTTCCAGGTTCTTGGTTTCAATTTGAACCTGAGTATCCTGCTCGATATCATTGCGCCGCTTGCGTTTTTCCTCAATTTCCAGGGTCAGGCGGGTCAGGCCGGCGGCATCGAAGGCGTTGTTGGGATTGAAGAAGTCTCGGTCCGTCTGGTCCAGGCCGGTCAGGGACACGGATTCCAGTTCCAGGCCGTTCTTCAGCAGGTCCTCGGACACCGCCGCCTGCACCTTCTGCACGAATTCCACGCGCTGCTCGTGCAGTTCCTCCATGGCCATCTCGGCCGCCACGGCGCGCAGGGCATCGACGAACTTGCCTTCCACTAGTTCCTTCAGGGCCTCGGGATACATGGTGCGCTGGCCCAAGGTCTGGGCCGCGTTGGCGATGGATTCCGCCGTCGGCTGGACCCGCACATAGAATTCGGCCAGCACGTCGACCCGCATGCGGTCCTTGGTGATCAGGGCCGCCTGGTTGGCACGCTGCACCTCCAGGCGCAGGGTGTTCATGTTGACGGGAATGGTCTCGTGCAGCACCGGGAAGACCAGGGCACCGCCGTTCATGATCACCCGCTGTCCTCCCAGGCCCGTGCGCACGAAGGAAATCTCCTTCGACGCCCGCTTGTAGAGCCGCGAAAGCACCAGGCCGATGGCCACCAGGGCGATCAGGATGATGCCGGCGATGACCAGAATGTCCGTTATCCCACCGATGTACATGTCGGGTCTCCTTTGTCCGTTGCGGCCGTGCCGCCTGTCGTGGCGCCGGGGCGCCACGGGCGATCCGCCCTGGGGGCGGGTCAGCCGTCCGTCAGCGCGCGGCTGGTGTTGGCGATGGCGCGGAAGGTCGCGCCGACGTGACTGATCAGCAGGACCTCATCCCCGGCCGACAGGCTGTCCTGGTCGGCATCGGGTTCGACCATGACGTAGTGCGCGTGGCCCAGGTGGTCCGTCAGTTTGGCCTGGGCCGGCGCGCCGCGGCGGGCGGTCCCCAGGGTGATGGTGGCGACCCGGCCGACGAAGCTGTCGGTCGAGA
>JAGREA010000154.1 GCA_020446745.1 Rhodobacterales bacterium
CAGGCTTCCTCGGGCCACCATTCCTCGTCGTCCATGCGCTGGGCCATGGGATAGAGGGTGTCGCGGGCATAGCGGTCCACCTGGTCCAGCATCTCGCGCTGGTCGGGGGTCAGGTCATAGGCGCCGGCCAGGGCCGCCAGGTTGTCGCCAAGGCCGGCGCCCCGCGCGTCGATGTCGTTCAAGCTGTCCTCCCGGTGGTTCGCTGGTGTTCCGCGGCGTTGGAGTCAGACTACTCCAGATCCCACACCGCCGACAGGCGTTCCGCCGCCTGTTTCATGCGCGGCACGTAGGCCAGCAGGCCGTCCAGCCCGACCCGCGCCAGGGGGGCGTGGCAGGCCAGGCCGGCCACCACCCGGCCGCCGCCGCCGAAGATGGGCACGCCGACGCCGACGATGCCGACGTTGTATTCCTCGTTGTTGGTGGAATAGCCCGCCTCGCGGCAGGCCGCCAGGTCGCGCTCCAACTGCGGCGGGTCGGTGATGGTGGTGTCCGTGTAGCGTTTCAGCGCCCGCGATTCCAGCAGGCGCCGGCGCTGGACCCGGGGGATGAAGGCCAGCAGGGCCTTGCCGCCCGAGGTGCAGTAGGCCGGCACCTTGCTGCCCGCCTGCAGGTGCACGCGCAGGGGCCAGTCGCTCTCGATGCGCTCCAGGTACAAAAAATCGAAGCCGTCCAGCACGCCCACGTTGCAGGTCTCGTGGATGTCGTCGACCAGGTCCTGGAGCACGGCGCGCACGGGGGTGTTCTGGTTAGCCGACAGCAGGGTGTCGAGGGCCAGGCGCGACAGGCGCGGGCCGACCGAGAAGCGGTCCCGCGTCGGGTCGCGGATGATCATCCCCAGGGCTTCGAGCTGCAGCAGGATGCGGTGGATGGTCTGGCGCGGCAGGTTCAGGCGCGCGGTCAGGTCCGGCAGGCCGATGGCCTGGGTCTGCTGGGTGATGGCCTCGACGATGGCCAGGGATTTCTCCAGGGCCGAGCCGTGCTCCCTGCGCTTGCTGTCGCCCGTCAACCTGTCGCCCGTCAACACTTCCCCCTCCCCGGCGGCGCCGGGTGTCAGGTATATCCCGCTTTTCACGCTGGTGCATCCTCGTCCCGTCCCACAGAGTGGGAAACAGGACCAATGGGTGAGTTTAAGCATTGACTCGCCCCGACGTCATGTGAAAAATGGGCTGAATTGTCCCATTTTTTAACGTGCCCCCACAACCGGAGCGCGACAAGAAACGTTTGGACGGGACCGGCCGCGGCATGGCCCGCCGCGGCCCAGGGGAGGCAACGCATGGAGTTTCTCGGCTACTTCGGAGCCGTCTTCACCCCTACGGCCATGTTGATCCTGTGCATCGGCACCGTGGGCGGGCTGATCCTGGGCGCCACCCCGGGCCTGAGCCCGACCATGGCCGTGGCCCTGCTGATCCCCTTCACCTTCCACATGGACCCGGCCCAGGGGCTGATCCTGCTCGGCGCCGCCTACACCTCGTCGGTGGCCGGCGGCGCGGTCAGCGCCATCCTGCTGAACATCCCCGGCGCCCCGGCCAACATCGCCACCTCCCTCGACTTCTTATAAATCGCCAAGAAGCGCGATCCCGCCTATTCCCCGCAGATGCGCTCTATCTCTTTCACCGTGGGCGGCGTGTTCGGCATCCTGGTGCTGATCTTCCTGACCCCGGTGCTGGCGCAATGGGCCCTGGGCTTCGGCCCTTCGCACCTGTTCTGGATCGCCATCCTGGGGGTTACCATCATCGGCACCCTGGACACGCGCTCGGTGGTCAAGGGGCTGCTGTCGGGCTGCATCGGCCTGTGGATCGCCACCATCGGCTACGATTC
>JAGREA010000016.1 GCA_020446745.1 Rhodobacterales bacterium
GCATACATTCCCGCCTCGGGATGGCGGGCCAGGAACCGGGCCCGCGCGCGGGCCGCCAGGGCCGGGTCGTCCACCGGCGCCACCCGGCCCATCAGGGTCACCCGGGGGCCGGTCTGGGGATTGGCCTTCAGGCGGGCCTCGTCGACCATCAGCGAGGCCCGGTCGTCGGCCCGCAGGTTCTGCGTATGGTCGGCCAGGCCCGACAGCAGCAGGATGGGGCTGGCATCCACGTCCCAGGCCACGGTGACCAGCGACACCATGGGCCAGCCGCCACCGGTGCCGCGCCGCGCCGTGGCCAGGCTGGCGGCGCGGCCGCGCCGGGCCAGGCAGCGGGCCTGGAAGGCCAGGTCGGGTTCCGCGGGGCCGTCAGGTGACACGCAGCACCATGTCGCGCAGGGTAACGATGCCCACGGGTTCGCGTCCGCCGTCCAGCACCAGGGCGCGGGACAGGTAGAACTTGGTCAGCAGCCGCACGGCGTACTTGATGTTCATATCGTCGGGCAGGGTCAGCACCGGCTTGGTCATGATTTCGTACACCAGCACCCGTTCCGGCGCCCGGTCGGGGCCGATCACCTCGCGGGCGATGTCGGTCACCACCACCAGGCCGTATTCGTCGGATTTGTCGCGCCGCTGCACCATCAGCGAGCTGACGCCGGTCTTGCGCAGGATGTCGATGGCCTCGCGCACCGTGGCGGTGCGCTCGATGGTATGCACGGGCGACGCCATGACGTCGCGCACCATGGGATAGCTGTGGCTGGTCATACCTCTTCCTCGATCTCGTGCTTGATGGTCGGCAGTTGGGTCGACATGCCCACGGCATCGTCGATACCCAGGACGAAGGCGATGCCCGACCCGGCCGCGTCGTCGAAGCCGCCCTCGCTGGCGATGGTTTCCAGGATCTCGCGGGCCCGCGGCGCGGCCACCAGGAACAGCAGCACGTCTCGGGCCACGGTCAGGTCCAGGCCCAGGAAGGTCTTCTGGGGGGTCAGGCCCTCGCCGCGGGCCGAGGTGATGACGGTGGACCCCGTGGCGCCGGCCTTGCGGGCCGCCTCGATCACCCGTTCGGTCAGGTGGTCGTCCACCAGGGCCATGATCAGCTTCATGTTCATTCGGCGGTCTCCTTGCGCGAGGGGTCGGCCGGGCCGGCGGGCTTCTTCCAGGCGCGCATCCAGGCGGCGATCATGGTGTACCCCAAGACGGTCATGATGGGAAAGACACTGGCGAAGGCGATGAGCCCGAAGCCGTCCAGCAGCGGGCTGCGGCCGGGTACGGCGGCGGCCAGCCCCAGGCCCAGGGCGGCCACCACCGGCACGGTGACGGTGGAGGTGGTGACCCCCCCGGTATCGTAGGCCAGGGGGATGATCAGCCGGGGGGCCTTCAGGGTCTGCAGGATCACCACCACGTAGCCGGCCATGATGTAGTAGGGCAGGGGCGTGCCGGTGACGATGCGGAAGGCGCCGATGGCCACCCCGGCGGCCACGCCCACGGCCACGGCCACCCGCAGGCCCCAGGCCCCGACCACGCCGCCCGAGATCTCGTTGGCCTTGATGGATACGGCGATCAGCGACGGTTCGGCCACCGTGGTGGCGAAGCCGATGGCGGCGGCGAACACATAGATCCACAGGTAGTCGGTCCACACCGGCTGGGCCGGCACCGGGCCGCCGCCGTAGATGAAGGCCGGGTCGGTGAGCTGGCGGGCCATGGTCTCGCCCACGGGGAACAGGGCTTCTTCCAGGCCCACCAGGAACAGGGTCAGGCCGCCCAGCACGTACAGGAACCCCACGGCGATGCGGCCCAGGTGCGGCGGCGGCTGGCGGATCACCAGGAACTGGAACAGGAACAGCACGGCGACGATGGGCAGCACGTCCAGCAGCGTGGTCAACGCGGTGTTGCCGATGTGCAGGATCAGGCCCATCACACGATCATCCCGTAAACCAGCACGAAGATCATGGGCGTCAGGCTGGCGAAGGCGATCAGTCCGAAGCCGTCCAGCATGGGGTTGCGGCCGCGGATCACCGAGGCCAGGCCCACCCCCAGGGCGGTGACCAGGGGCACGGTGATGGTGGACGTGGTGACGCCCCCGGAATCATAGGCGATGCCCACGATCTCGGGCGGCGCCACGGTGGTCAGCAGGATCACCAGCCCATAGCCGCCAATGATCATCAGCGGCAGGGACCAGCCCTTCAGGATGCGGAACACGCCCAGGATCAGGGCCGCGCCCACGGACAGGCCGACCGTGAACCGCAGGCCCAGGGCATAGGATTTCCGGGCCTCGTCGGTGGCGGCGATGGCCCCGGCCTCGGACGCCACCTGGGCCGCCTCGGCGGCCACGGCGATCAGCGCCGGTTCGGCCACCGTGGTGCCGAAGCCCAGGCAGAAGGCGAAGGCCAGCAGGGCCCACAGGCTGCCCTTGCGGGCGAAGGCCTGGGCCAGGGACTCGCCCAGGGGGAACAGGCCCATTTCCAGCCCCTGGACGAACAGGGCCAGGCCGACCACCACGCACACCAGCCCCACCAGGATGCCGGCCACGTCGGGGAAAGGCTGTTGAAGAATAAAGACCTGGAAGAAGCCGATGACCAGGACGATGGGCAGCATGTCGCGCGCGGCGTCGACAAGCAGTCTCAACAGTCCTTGGATGACGGCCATCTGGGCCCCCCCGGGCCTGGCGATTCGTCGTTTCGAACCCGTAATTACTTTGCGGGGCTTCCGGTCCGCCGTCAAGGATCAAATCATTGAAAACATGTGAAAACAGTTCAGGGGCCGGCACCGTTCGGGTGCCGGCCCCTGCCTGGTCATGAGGGGATCATGAACCGGTCACGCGGGGGTCCTCAAAACTCCAGGACAAATCCCGCGACGACGGCCCAGCCTTCGTTGTTGTTGGCCGCGGCGGTCGTTTCGTCGTCGTAGTCGGCCTTCAGCACCGACCCGGCCAGGGTGACGCCCGGGCCCAGGTTGTAGGAACCCGAGGCCTGGATCAGGGTCAGCTCGTCGTCGGCCGGGTTGGCCACGGTGCCCTCGCGCTTGGACGCCATGTAACCCAGGCTGACGCCGAACGGGCCGGTCTCGTAGCTCACGCCCAGGCTCCAGGTATCGCCGTCGGTGGAGACCGTGCCGGGGGTCTTGGCCTGGTCGCGGGTCAGGTAGCCACCGCCAACGGTGAAGCCGCCGTAACCGATGGACAGGCCGCCGAACAATTCGTCGAAGCCGGTGGGGTTCACGCCGACGACGCCGTCGTCACCGTTCTGGGCGCCGTATCCGATGTCGGCACCGATGGAGACGCCCGAGAACTCGCCTTCGTACACCACGCCCACGGTCCAGGCGTCGTCGGCGCCGGTCGCCAGCGGGTTGCCGGCGCCGGCGTTGGTGGCCACGTCGGGAGCGTACGAGCCGACCACGCCAAAACCGGCGAAGCGCGGCGAGAAGTAGGACACCTTGTTGGAATCGTCGCCAGGATCAAACGAGGTGAAGGTGCCGGCCACAAGGGCGCCGGGCTGCACGACCCAGTTGGCGAAGTCACCCTGCTCGATGCCGATGCCCACGTCGGGAGCGGCATGGTGCACGGTATAGGTGGCCATGTCCTCGGAGCCGATCCACAACTGGCCCAGGCTGTCGCTCTTCAACATGACCACGCTTTCGTCGATCACCGCGCCGTTGCGGGTATCGCCTTCCAGCTCGATCTTGGCGGAAACGGTGATGCCGTTGTCCAGCTTGGTCGAGCCCTTGAAGTGCACCTCCGTGTCGGACTGCGTGTCGAAGTAGCTGTCCTGGCGGCGCGCCGTCTGGGCGTTGGTGTTGTTGAAGGAATCCTCGTTGTTGGCGAAGCCAACCCACTGGTTCATGAAGCCGCCCAGACCCAGCTTGATCTTTTCGGCGGCGGCGGCGGGCCCGGCAACCAGGCCCAGGGCGGCGATGGCGGTCGTGCCCAATAGAAGTTTCTTCATCACATTCCCTTTCGAAAGGCTTTTTGTGCGGGATGTCGAATCCCGGCCCGTGGGGTGCTTGTGGAGAGT
>JAGREA010000155.1 GCA_020446745.1 Rhodobacterales bacterium
CAGGGGCGGCCCGTGTCGTCGTCGCCGAACCACGAGACCGACAGGCAGAAGGGCTCCAGGGCCGCCTCGAAGGCCGGCGCCGCCCGCGACGGCACGTGCAGCGCCACGCGCCACAGCACGTCGGTCATCGCGGCCGTTCCGCCGAGGCGGAAAGGGCGCGGATGCGGTCGTCCTGGGCCCCCGTCAACAGGGCCGGGTCGGTCAGGCGGTCCAGCACCATGTTGGTGGCGTCCAGGCCCCAGAAGATGTCGCCGTCGATCACGAAGCTGGGCACCCCCCACAGGCCGGCGTCCAGGGCCCGCTGGCCGTTGTCCAGCAGGGTCCGCTTGACGGCGGGATCGGCCGTCAGGGCGTCGGCCTCGTCCACCGACAGGCCCTGGGCGGCGGCCATGGCGGCCCAGCCTTCCGGGTTGTCGGGCAGGTGGCCGTCCACCCACACGGCGGTGAACAGCTTGTGGATGGCCTGGGGGTCGGCCTTCAGGGCGATGGCCAGGCGCAGGGCCTTCAGGGGGTTGAAGGGGTGCTGGGGCGGGGTGTTGTAGGGCACCCCCAGTTGGCCGGCCATCCACCGCACGTGGCGGAACACGAACAGCTTCTTGGGCGGCATCTCGGCCGGGCCCTTGGTGCCCCAGGCATCCAGGAAGCCGGCGAACAGCACCGGTATGGGGGTGATCTCCGCCCGCTGCGACACCGGATGCAACTGGGTCCATTGCAGGTAGGCATAGGGCGAGATGACGTCGAAATACCAGTCGACCTTGGGAAGCGCCGTCATGTTTCCTCCACGAAGCTGTCCATGACCCGCTTGGTGCCCGCCTTCTCGAAGGCGATTTCCAGCTTGTTGCCGTCGATGGACTGGATGCGGCCGTAGCCGAATTTCTGATGGAACACCCGCTGGCCCACGTCGAAGCCGCCCTGGGCCTTGCGTTCGTGCACGTTCCACGACCCGGTCTGGGCCAGGGCCCGGCGGCGCGAGCGCCAGCGCGTCAGCCCGGCCCCGCCGGCGCCCCCGCCGTACAGGCCGCCGTCCTCGTGCAGGCCGGGGCCGGCGAAGCCTTCCTCGTCCACGGCGCCGCCCAGACCGGGCACGCCCTGGCGCTCCACGTGATCGTCGGGCAGCTCACCGACGAAGCGCGACGGGATGGCCGTCTGCCACTGGCCGTAGACCAGCCGGTTGGCGGCGTGCAGCACATGGGCCCGGGCCCGGGCCCGGGTCAGGCCCACATAGGCCAGGCGCCGTTCCTCCTCCAGGCCCCCCACGCCGCCGTCGTCCAGGGCCCGCTGGTGGGGGAACAGGCCTTCCTCCCACCCGGGCAGGAACACGGTGTCGAATTCCAGGCCCTTGGCGGCGTGGAGCGTCATCAGGGTCACCTTGGCGCCGTCCTGGCTTTCCTCGTTCTCCATCACCAGGCTGACGTGTTCCAGGAACGCCTGCAGGCTTTCGAACTCGGCCAGGGCGGCGACCATTTCCCGCAGGTTGTCCAGCCGCCCCGGGGCCTCGATGGCCTTGGACTGGCGCCACATGTCCGTATAGCCGCTTTCGTCCAGGATCCGGCCGGCCAGGTCCGGGTGGGGCACGTGGTTGTGCAGCAGGCCGCGCCAGCGGTCGAAGTCGTCCAGCAGGGCCCGCAGGGTGGCCCGGGCCTTGGGCTTCAGTTCCTCGGTTTCCAGCAGGCGCCGGGCGGCGGCGGTCAGCGGCAGGCCCTCGGCCCGGGCGTAGATGTTGACGATCTGCAGGCTGGCCGCCCCCAGGCCCCGCTTGGGCACGTTGACGATGCGCTCGAAGGCCAGGTCGTCGTCGGGCTGGTGGACCACGCGCAGGTAGGCGATGGCGTCGCGGATCTCCTGGCGTTCGTAGAACCGGGGCCCGCCGATGACCCGGTAGGGCAGGCCGAGCGTGATCAGCCGTTCCTCGAACTCGCGGGTCTGGAAGCCGGCCCGCACCAGCACCGCCATGTCGTTCAGGGATGCGCCCTTGGCCTGCAGGGCCTCCATCTCCTCGCCGACCACGCGGGCCTCCTCCTGGCCGTCCCACACGCCGCGCACGCGCACCTTCTCGCCCTCGTTGACGTCGGTCCACAGGGTCTTGCCCAGGCGGTCCTGGTTGTGGGCGATCAGGCCCGAGGCGGCGGCCAGGATGTGGGGCGTGGAGCGGTAGTTGCGTTCCAGGCGCACCACCGTGGCGCCGGGGAAGTCGGTTTCGAAGCGCAGGATGTTGCCCACCTCGGCGCCGCGCCAGGAATAGATGGACTGGTCGTCGTCACCCACGCAGCAGATGTTCCTGTGCCCCTGGGCCAGGGCCCGCAGCCACAGGTACTGGGCCACGTTGGTGTCCTGGTATTCGTCCACCAGGATGTAGCGGAACTGCCGCTGGTAGTGGCGCAGGGTCTCGCCGTCGATCTTGAACAGTTCCAGGCACAGCAGCAGTAGGTCGCCGAAATCGGCGGCGTTCAGGCTTCGCAGGCGCTCCTGGTAGTCGGCGTAAAGCTCCAGCGTCTGGCCTTCGGCATAGTCCCCGCCCTCGGCGTCGGACACGGCGGCCGGCATCAGGCCGCGGTCCTTCCACCGCTGGATGACCCCCAACTGGGTGCGCGGCGGCCACTTCTTGGGGTCGATCTTGCGGGCTTCCATCAACTGCTTGATCAGTCGCACCTGGTCGTCATCGTCCAGGATCGAGAAGTTGGGCTTAAGGCCCACCACCTCGGCATGGCGGCGCAGGATGCGCGCCCCCAGGGCGTGGAAGGTGCCCACCCACCAGCCCTCCACGGGGCGGTGCAGCAGGGCGGCCACGCGGTCCTTCATCTCCCGCGCCGCCTTGTTGGTGAAGGTGACGGCCAGCATCTCGCCGGGATGGGCCCGGCCCAGCAGCAGGATATGGGCCAGGCGCGTGGTCAGCACCCGGGTCTTGCCCGTGCCGGCCCCGGCCAGCACCAGCACCGGGCCCTCCACGGCCTCCACGGCCTGGCGCTGGGACTCGTTCAGGGTCTCCAGGTAGGGCGGCGAAACGGGCGCGGCGGGAGCCTGGGCGGGGGCCTGGGCGGGCGGCGGCGCGGCGGTCAGGTCGAAGGGATCGGACATGGACCGTTTATAGAACATCCGCCCCGGGGCCGGAACCTCCCACGGGCGCCGCATGGCGGGGGATGGGGAGGACTCCCCATGGACGGCCATCGTCCCCATATGCCAAGCTGATCCTTCTTTACAGCAGGGCCGGAACCCCCCGGTTCCGGGCATGATGATGGTGTATCGACCGATCCTCCGCCGGGTCCTGTTCCTGACCCCTTTCCTGGCCCCTTTCCTGGCCCTTTTCCTGGCCGCCCCCTGGTTCATCAACCTGGGGACCGCCGCCCCGGCCGCCGCCGACACCCCGTCGTTCCAGGACGTGGTTTCCGCCGTGGTGGGCGTGCGGTCCACCGTGCCCGATCAGGCTCGCACGGCCGAAACCCTGGGCACCGAGCGCGAGGGCAGCGGCATCGTCATCGACGACCGGGGCCTGGTGCTGACCATCGGCTACGTGATCATGGAGGCCGAGGCGGTGGAGATCCTGCGGGCCGACGGCACCGCCGTGCCGGCCGCCCGCCTGGCCTACGACCACGCCACCGGCTTCGGCCTGGTGCGGGCCCGCGAACCCCTGGACGTGCGCCCCATGCCCCTGGGCACGGCGGCGGCCCTGGAAGAGGGCGACACGGCCATCGCCGTCAGCCACGCCGGGCCGCGCACGGTCACCCCGGTGCGCCTGGCGTCGCGCCGGCCCTTTGCCGGCTATTGGGAATACCTGCTGGAAGACGCCCTGTTCACGGTGCCGCCCCATCCCCTGTTCGGCGGCGCCGCCCTGGTCAACCGGGCCGGCGAGCTGATCGGCGTGGGTTCCCTGCAGGTCAACGACGCGCTGCCGGGCGACGAACCCGTGGCCGGCAACATGTTTGTGCCGGTGGACGGCCTGAAGCCCATCCTGGCCGACCTGCTGGCCCGCCATCGGGCCCCCGGGCCGGCGCTGCCGTGGCTGGGCATCGGCACCCAGGAGACCCACGGCCGGATGCTGGTGGTGCGCGTCACCCCCGGCGGCCCGGCGGACCGGGCCGGCCTGGCCCCGGGCAACGTGATCCTGGGCGTGGGCGGGCGCCGTGTTTCCGATCTGGTGGACTTCCAGCGCCGGGTGTTCGCCGCCGGCCACGCCGGCGACGACATCCCCCTGGACCTGGTGGCCATCAACGACGACGGCTGGTC
>JAGREA010000156.1 GCA_020446745.1 Rhodobacterales bacterium
AGCACGAGCCCGGCGAAGGCCCGGATGGGAATGCCGATCAGGGCCTCGGTGGAGAGCGCGTAGAAGGCGGCGGTATCGCCCAGGGATTCCGACGAGCCCTCCAGCACCCCGGGCAGGGAGCCGGCGAACAGGGGGTAGATGGCGAACAGGACGATGATCGCCGTCACCACCAGGCCGCCGGCGCGGCGCGTGGCCTCCAGGGCCAGCAGGCAGGCCGCCAGCCCCGTCCACTGCATCGTGTCGGGGGCGGAGAACTCCCACCCCTCTTCGACGATGCGGTCGGCGGAAACCGCCAGGAAGGCGAACACCCCGAACGAGGCCAGGAACAGCACCACGTCGTACCAGGCCAAGCGGTCCCACCCCGGCCGGCCGGAAATGGGAAAGACGATGTAGGCCAGGGGCAGCAGCACCGCCACCACGGCGTAGTAGTACTGGTTTTCGATCGGCACGTAGCCGGTATACCGGCCCAGGTTGAACACCTGGTAGGCGGACAGGAACAGGGCAATGGCCATGCCCAGGACCAGCACGCCCTGCCACAACGGACCGAGCCGGCGAAACTCGTCCTCGGGTTTCGCCGGCCCGTCCTTATCGGCGCGGTCGCTCATGGCGCGCGCATCCGCGCGCCGTCAATTGAAGACCGTGTCGAACCCGGCCTTGGTCAGGGCCTCGGCCCGGGCCTTGGACCAGGCGGCCTTGAGCGCGTCCTTCTCCATGCCGTCCTTGCCCGACAGGGCCTTCCAGGCGTCCTGGATCACCTGCTGGCGCTTGATCAGCATGTCGTTGTGCTTCTGGTGGGCGTCGGTCCAGATGCCCTTTTCCTTCCAGTAGCGGATGGCGCCGTCGTGGTAGGGCATGGCCCAATCCATGCGCTGCTTGTCGAGCGCCCAGCCCTTGGCGCCCTTGGCCGCCTCGGAGTAGTCGTCGAAGTGCTCGACCATGGCCTTGACGATGCCATAGACCTCGTCGGCGCTCTTGTCCGCATTGGTGATCAGGATCGGATAGGGGTACCCGGCCATCTCGACGGGGTGTTCCGTGCTGATGGTGGCGCCGATGGTGGCGGTCACCTTGGAGTACACCGGCGCCGCCGTCTGCACCCGCTTCCAGCCGGCCGCGTCGTCGTGGGGCAGCGGCACCCACTGCACGCCGCGCGGCGACGCTTCCAGCTTCTTCACCGTGCCGGTGACCGTGCTGGCGAAGGCGGCGTCGGACTGGCCGCTGACGATCGCCTCGAAGGACGCGGCGAAGCCCGAGACCTCGACCTTCTCGACGTCGTCCCAGGTCAGCCCGGCGAAGGCCAGGTAGGCCGCCACGCCCCAGTTCAGGGCGTCGCCGCCCTTGACCCAGGACACGCGCTTGCCCTTGAAGTCGGCGGCGCTGTTGATGCCCGAATCCTTGGCCACGGCCACGCCCAGGCCGTTGGCGCCGCTGGCCGCCATCAGCAGGCGGATGGGCTGCGGGCCCCAGTCGTTGTCGGCGAACAGGAACACGCCTTCCTGGCCGAAATACGACGCGATACCGCAGGCGCAATAGTCGGCCTTGCCGTCGCGCAGCGGCGCCATGCGGGAGATGTCGTTCTTGCCGGGGATGACCCGCATGTTGGTGCCGTAATGCTTCTTCAGCATGTTGCCGATGGCGACCGACTGGGCGTAGCCCGACGTGGTCGTGCCATAGGCGGTCCAGGTCGTCTTCTTCGGCACGCCGTCGGCCACGGCCGTGCCCGCCACCATGGCGGCTGCGGCGACACCGGCGACAATCATCCCTTTGAGGTATTTC
>JAGREA010000017.1 GCA_020446745.1 Rhodobacterales bacterium
ACCCCATCGGCCACCGGGCGGCCCGGCAGGGCGCGGGCCAGGCCCCGGGCCAGGGGGTGGCGGCTGGCCCCGGCCAGGGCGGCGGCCAGGTCGGCGTCGGCCGGGTCCAGGGACTCCAGCCCCACCGGTTCGGGGCGGCCCCGGGTGAGGGTACCGGTCTTGTCGAACATCACGGTGTCGGCGGCGGCCAGGCGTTCGAGCGCGGTGCCGGATTTCACCAGCAGGCCCCGCTTCAGCAGGCGGCCGGTGGCGATCACCTGCACCACGGGCACGGCCAGGGCCAGGGCGCAGGGGCAGGTGATGATCAGCACGGAAATGCCGTTGAACAGGGCGTCCTGCCAGACGGCCCCGCCCACCAGCCACCAGCCCAGGAAGGTGCCGGCGGCCAGGAGGTGCACCACCGGGGCGTAATAGCGCGCCACCCGGTCGGCCAGGGCCACGTACTTGGCCCGGCCCTGCTCGGCGGCTTCCATCAGGCGGACGATCTCGGCCAGCAGGGTGCCCTCGCCCACGGCCCCGGCGGTGACCCGCAGCGGCGCCCCCAGGTTCAGGGTGCCGGCGAACACCCGGTCCCCCGGCGCGGCGCGGGCCGGCAGGGTCTCGCCGGTGATCAGGCTGGTGTCCAGTTCGCTGTCGCCCTGGGCCACGGTGCCGTCCACGGCCACCCGGTCGCCCACGGCCACGAACACGGTCATGCCCGGGCGCACCTGGGTGGGCGACAGCACGTGCTTGGCGCCGTCGTCGCCGATCACCGTCACGGCGGTGCCGGTCAGGGTCAGCAGGTGTTCGGCCGTGGCCCGGGCCCGGCCCCGGGCCCGCTGGTCCAGGTAGCGGCCGATCAGCAGGAAGAACAGCAGGGTGATGGCCGAATCGAAATAGGCGTGCTGGCCGCTCACGGCGGTCTCGTACAGGCTCATGCCGGCGGCCAGGACCACGGCCAGCGAGATGGGCACGTCCATGTTGACCCGCCGGTGGGTCAGGGCCGACAGGGCCGAGCGGAAGAACGGCCGCCCGGCGTAGGCGATGGCCGGCAGGGCGATGAGGGCGGAAATCCAGTGCAGCAGGTCGCGCGTGGCCGGGCCCATGCCCTGCACGTGGCCGGCCCACACGGAAACGGACAGCAGCATCACGTTGCCGGCGGCGAAGCCGGCCACGGCCAGGGCCCGCAGCAGTTCCTTCTGGCGCCGGTCCTGGTCGCGGTTCAGGCACGACGGATCATAGGGCACCAGGCGGTAGCCCAGGCCGGCCACCGGGGCGATCAGGTCGTCGGCCTTGGCCCGGCCCCGGGTCCAACGCAGCACCAGGCGCCGCGTGGTCATGTTCACCCGGGCCTGGATCACGCCGGGCTGGCGCGACAGCACCTGTTCGATCAGCCACACGCAGGCGGCGCACTGGATGCCTTCCACCATCAGGTTCAGTTCGTCCACCCCGTCGCCGCCGTCGCGCACGTGGCCTTCGTAGTCCACGGGCGGGCCGTCGGCGTCGGGGGTCATGGGCCGGGCATCGGGGTCCAGGCTGCGGCGCTGGTAATAGCGTTCCAGGCCCAGGCCGCGCACCAAGTCATAGGCGGCGGCGCAGCCGGAACAGCAGAAGGCATCGCCCTTGGCGGGCACGGGCTCGCCGCAGTGGCGGCAGGCGCCGGTGGGGGCGTCGGCGGGAAGGTCGGCGGGGACGTCGGGCGGGCTCAGCGCACCTGGACCCGACGGTTGAGCTGGTAGTGGGCGTCGGCCCGGTCGGCCAGCACGCGGATGTTCCACAGGCCCATCAGGGGCAGGCCCACGTGGGCCGTGTAGCGGCCGGCCCCCTGGGGAGCCATGTCCGCCTGACGGTCGTGGCCGGCGCTGGTGGGACGCACCAGCATGGCCCGCACGTCCAGGTCGTCGATGGGCTGGCCGTCGCGGTCCTTGAAGTGGGCTTCCAGGGTGATGCCGTGGGGGTCGGCGCCGGCCGGCGGATCGGTCTTCACGTAGTCCACCGAAACGGTCCAGCCCAGGGCCTCCTGGGCCTCGGCGGCGCGCAGGTTGTCGTTATAGGCCAGGCCCCTGTCGTAGTGGTGTTCCGTTTCCAGGCCGGTGAAGGTGCCGGTGGCGAACAGGATCAGCACCACGTTGACGGCGATGATCACCAGCATCCCGCCGACGAAGATATAGGGATACCACCATCCGTCCGCCCTTTGGCCGTCGGCCCTTTGGCCACCTTGGCGCTGTCCGGCCATGGCCCTACCGCCCCGGGCCCAGGAACACCGAGGCGTCCTCGTGCACCTCGCCGGATTCGGTGTCGCGGATCTGGAACACCATGGGGGTGGACTTGTCGGCCAGGTCCTCGCGCGGCACCCGCACGTACACCTTGTAGGTGGCCACCGTGTCGGGCTTGGCCGGCAGCAGCGCCAGGTGGGACCCGGGCTTGGCCTCGCCGATCACCTGCAGGGTGGCGCCCTTCAGGCCCAGGACCGTCAGCTCGAAGGTCTTGTCCTGGCGTTCCATGTTCAGGATCTTGTAGGTGTAGCCGTTGCGGATGGCGCCGTCGGACAGGGTGACGAACAGGGGCGCCCGGTCGCGCTGGATGTTCACCTCCAGCCGCGAGCGGCTGCTCAGGGACCAGGCCATCACCGCCATGACGATGGACAGCACCACCACGTACAGGATGGTGCGCGGGCGGATCAGCTTGGTCTGGGTGGGCTCGCCCTTGGACCGGGCCACCTGGTTGGCCTCGGAATCATAGGTGATCAGGTTGCGCGGCAGGTTGAACTTGTCCATCACCGTGTTGCAGGCGTCCACACAGAGCGCGCAGCCGATGCAGGCCATCTGCTGGCCGTCGCGGATGTCGATGCCCGTGGGGCACACCTGGACGCACATCTTGCAGTCCACGCAATGGCCGCGCGACGAGAAGTCGGCGTCGCGCTTGGCCTTGTCCCGCGGTTCGCCGCGCCATTCCTCGTAGGTGACGATCAGCGAATGCTCGTCGAACATGGCGCCCTGGAAGCGCGGCCAGGGGCACATGTAGATGCACACCTGTTCCCGCGCCCAGCCGGCCAGGATATAGGTGGTGCCCGTGAACAGGGCCGTGAAGCCGTAGACGGCCGAGCTTTCCTGGCCGATGAAGAACTTGCCGGCGATCTCGAAGGCATCGCCGAAGTACAGGATCCAGGCGCCGCCGGTGACGAAGGCGATGAACAGCCAGATGGCGTGCTTCAGCAGCTTCTTGCCCAGCTTTTCCAGCGACCAGGGGGCCTTGTCCAGGCGGATGCGCTTGTTGCGGTCGCCTTCCACCAGGCGTTCCACCCAGATGAACAGGTCCGTCCACACCGTCTGCGGGCAGGTGAACCCGCACCACACGCGCCCGGCCAGGGCGGTGGCGAAGAACAACCCCACGGCGCCCAGGATCAGCACGCCGGTCAGGTAATAGACTTCCTGCGGCCAGATCTCGATGTTGAAGAAGTAGGCCCGCCGGCCGGTCATGTCGATCAGCAGGGCCTGGTCGGGCGCCCCCGGCCCCCGGTCCCAGCGCAGCCAGGGCGCCAGGTAGTAGAGGCCCAGCAGGACCCAGATGGTGTACCACTTCAGGCTGCGGAAGAACCCCGTGATCTTGCGCGGATGGATCCGCACCCGATCGGCATACAGGGAGGTCTTCTGTTCGGGCTGGGGCGCGTCGCCGGACTTGGCGGCGGTGGTGCTTTCGGCCGTGGCCATGGTACGTCACACCTCGAGAACTGGTGGTGGTCAGGAAACCACGCGGGCGGGGATGGTGCAAGACGAAGGGGGAGCTTTCCCGGACCGCGTTGGCCGGGAAAACTCCCCCCTGAATGGTGTGGTCAGTATATCAGGACATGCTGATATATCCAGACCGAATTCTTGGTCCACGGGCCCCCGGGTTTTGGGCCTGGGTCCGTGGACGGGCGTTCCGGCATGGCCGGATACGGGGTCGCTTACTGGCCGCCGCCCAGGGCGTGGACGTAGACCGTCACCTGCTTGATGGACACGTCGTCCAGACGGCCTTCCCAGGTGGGCATCACGCCGTGGCGGGGATTGGTGACCTGGGCCACCACGCCGTCGCGGCCGGGCTTGTACAGCCAGATGCCATCGGTCAGGTTGGGGCCGCCGGTGTCCTTCAGGCCCTTGCCGTCCTCGCCGTGGCAGGCGGCGCAGTTCTCGTCGAACACGGCCTTGCCGGCGTCCGAGGCGGTGCCCTGGCCGGACAGCGACATCACGTAGTCGGCCACGGCCTGGATCTGCGCCGGTTCCAGCAGTTCGTCACGGCCATAGGCCGGCATGTCCGAGATGCGGGTCTCGTCGCTGGTGGAGCGGATGCCGTACTTGACGGTCTGGTAGATGGCCGGCAGGGTGCCGCCCCAGATCCAGTCGTCGTCGGCCAGCACCGGGTACGACGGCGCGCCGGCGCCGGCGGAACCGTGGCAGGGCTGGCAGTTGTCGGCGAAGATCACCTTGCCGCCGGCCATGGCGTACTGCAGCAGTTCCGGATCCTTGGCCACGTCTTCCACGCTGGCCTCGGCGATGCGGTCGGCCCAGGGGGCGCGGCTGGCCTGCACGGCCTGCATTTCCGATTCCAGGTTGGCCCGCGACGAATAGCCCAGCATGCCCTTGGTATAGTTGCTCAGGCTGGGCCACGCGGGCATGGCGATGAAGTAGCCGAACGCCCACAGGATGCAGGCATAGAAGGTGTAGAGCCACCATTTGGGCAGCGGCGTGTTCAGTTCCTTGATGCCGTCCCACTCGTGCCCGGTGGTATCGGTTCCCGTCAAGGCGTCCCTATCGACCTGCGCCATGACTTATCCTCCGTTCTCTTCGTCCTTGAAGGGGATCATCGCGTCCTGTTCGAACCGCTTCCTGTTCTTCGGCCGGAATGCCCAGAAGAGCACGCCGACGAACAGGATCATCAACCAGACCACCCACCACGAGCGGGCCGCTTGAGACAGTTCCATCCAGTCCACGATCGATCCCCCAAGGTGGATTAACGATGCGCCAGCTCGGGCTTGAAGGTGGTGAAGTCCACCAGCGTACCCAGAAGCTGAAGGTAGGCGACAAGGGCGTCCATTTCGGTCACCCGGCCGGGGTTGCCGTCGAAGTCCCCAATCTTGGCCTTGGGATAGCGGGCCAGCAGGGCTTCGGTATCGCCCTCGCCGGCTTCACCCATGGCCTGGGCCTTCACGTCCGCGACCGCGTTCTCGATCTGCTCGTCCGAATAGGGCGTGCCGACGACCCGCAGGGTCTTCAGGTGCCCGGCGATCTTGTCGAACTTCAGATCCTTCTGGGCCAGGAACGGGTACTGGGGCATCACCGATTCCGGCACCACGCTCTGGGGGTTGACCAGGTGCGCCACGTGCCAGTCGTTGGAGTACTTGCCGCCCACCCGGGCCAGGTCCGGCCCGGTGCGCTTGGACCCCCACTGGAACGGATGGTCGTACATGCTCTCGGCCGCCAGGCTGTAGTGGCCATAGCGCTCCACCTCGTCGCGGAACGGGCGGATCTGCTGGCTGTGGCACAGGTAGCAGCCTTCACGGACATAGATGTCGCGCCCGGCCAGCTCCAGCGGCGAATAGGGCCGCACGCCGTCCACCTTCTCGATGGTCTGTTCCATGGTGAACAGGGGCACCAGCTGCACCAGGCCGCCGATGGCCACCGTGATCAGGATGCCGATGGACAGGATGATGACGTTCTTTTCGAAAATTTCGTGCTTCATGTCACCCTCCTCAACCCTGGGCCGCGGCCACGTGGGGGGCTTCCTCGAACGCTTCTTCCGTCCGCATGTCGCCCTTGGCCGTCCGCCACAGGTTGTAGACCATGATCAGTGCGCCCAGGACGAACATCACGCCGCCGAAGGCCCGGATCACATAGTAGGTGTGCATGGCCTCGACCGTCTCGATGAACGAGTACTGGAGGAAGCCCAGGCTGTCGTACGCCCGCCACATCAGGCCCTGCATGATGCCGGAAATCCACATGGCGGTGATGTACAGCACGATGCCCAGGGTGGCGATCCAGAAGTGGTAGGTCACCAGCCGCAGGCTGTACAGCCGCTGGCGCCGCCACAGGGCCGGCACCAGGTAGTACAGTGCGCCGAAGCTGACGAAGGCCACCCAGCCCAGGGCGCCCGAGTGCACGTGGCCGACGGTCCAGTCGGTGTAGTGGCTCAGGCTGTTGACGGCCTTGATGGACATCACCGGGCCTTCGAAGGTGCTCATGCCGTAGAAGGCCACCGAGGTCACCATGAAGCGCAGGATCGGGTCGGTGCGCAGCTTATGCCAGGCGCCCGAAAGGGTCATGATGCCGTTGATCATGCCGCCCCAGGAGGGCATCCACAGCATGA
>JAGREA010000157.1 GCA_020446745.1 Rhodobacterales bacterium
GCCCGTTGCCCGCCCGTTGCCCGCCCGTTGCCCGCCCGTTGCCCGCCCGTTGCCCGCCCGTTGCCCGCCCGTTGCCCGGACGACACAAAAAGTTCATTCGAAATAATCCGCCACAGGAGTAGTTTCATTTGAACATAAACCATGCGCATTTGAACTTTTTGTGTCATGATGGGGAATAAGCAGGCCGTGAACCTGCGGGAATGGGACGGACGGGGGCAGCGTCTTGGATCTTTCCGAACGACAGGCGGAGATCGCCGAACTGGTGCGCGAAGGCGGGTTCCAGACCGTCGACGCGCTGGCCCAGCGATTCGGCGTGACCACCCAGACCATCCGCCGCGACCTGACGGTGCTGAGCGACCACGGCCTGGCCCGGCGGCGCCACGGCGGCATCGAGCGCCCGGCCGACAGCGGCAACCTGGCCTATGGCTCGCGCCAGATCCTGGCCCGGCGGGCCAAGCGCGCCATCGCCCTGGAGGTGGCCCGCCACGTGCCCGACGGGGCCTCGCTGGCCTTTTCCATCGGCACCACGCCCCAGGTGGTGGCCGAGGCCCTGCTGCACCACGACGCGCTGCGCATCTTCACCAACAACCTGAACGTGGCCATGCTGGCCTGCGCCAACCCCAGCTTCGAGGTGAACATCGCCGGCGGGCGCCTGCGCAACGGCGACCGCGACATCCTGGGCGCCGGCATGGAGCGGTTCCTGTCGGCCTACAAGGTGGACTTCGGCATCTACGGCGTGGCCGGGGTGGACGAGACCGGCACCCTGCTGGACTTCTACGAGGAAGAGGTGCGGGCCCGCCAGCTGATCCGCGAGAACAGCCGCAACACCTTCCTGGTGCTGGACCACACCAAGTTCGGCCGCGCCGCCCACGTGCGCGGCGGGCAGATCGGCGAGGCCACCAAGGTGTTCTGCGAATCGCGGCCGCCCACCGGCATCATGGAGATCCTGGACCGGTCCGGCGCCCAACTGGTCATCTGCGACGGGAGCACGGCCCCATGAGCGGTGTGCGCATCGATGGTCTGGTCAAGCAGTGGGGCACCTTCCGGGCCGTGGACGGGGTGACCTTCGACGCGCCCGAGGGCACGCTGACCGTGCTGCTGGGCCCGTCGGGCTGCGGCAAGTCCACCATCCTGCGCATGATCGCCGGGCTGGAAACGGTGGACGGCGGCCAGGTGACCATCGCCGGCCAGGACGTGACCCGCCAGGACGCCGCCAAGCGGGGCGTGTCCATGGTCTTCCAGTCCTACGCCCTGTTCCCCCACCTGGACGTGCGCGAGAACATCCTGTTCGGCCTGAAGGTGCGCCGGGTGGCGCGGGACGAGCGCGACCGGCGCCTGGCCGACGCGGCCCGCATGGTCGGCCTGACCGACCTGCTGGACCGCAAGCCCGCCGCCCTGTCCGGCGGCCAGCGCCAGCGCGTGGCCCTGGCCCGCACCATCGTCGCCAACCAGCCCGTGTGCCTGATGGACGAGCCGCTTTCCAACCTGGACGCCAAGCTGCGGGCCGAGATGCGCGACGAGATCCACGCCCTGCAGCGCGCCCTGGGCCTGACCATGGTCTACGTCACCCACGACCAGACGGAGGCCATGTCCATGGCCGACCAGGTGGTGCTGCTGAAGGACGGGCGCATCGAACAGATCGGCCCGCCGGCCGACCTGTACGAACGCCCGGCCACCGTGTTCGCCGCCCAGTTCCTGGGCATGCCGCCCATGAACGTGCTGCCCCTGGCCGACCTGGACCCGGCGGCCGCCGTGCCCCGGGTGGCGCCCGGCGCCCCCGACGCGGGGGCCGGCTGGTCCCTGGGCGTGCGGCCGGAAAAAGTGGTCCTGGCCCCGGGCGGCCTGGCCGTCGAGGTGGCGGCCGTGGACTACATGGGCGCCGAAACGGTGCTGCGCCTGCGCCACGGGCCCCTGGCCCTGATGGCCCGGGTGGACGGCCGCGCCGAGGCCCGCCCCGGCGACCGGGTGGCCGTTTCGTGGGCGGCCGAGGACCTGCACCTGTTCGACGACACCGGTATTCGGCGGAGCGGCCCGGCGGCCGCCCCGCCCAAACCGGGCTGACGCGCTGCGCCAGCCCGGCCAAGCCATCGGGCCCCGAAGGGCCCGGAAAACCAGCAACGCGGTTCCAATGGGAGAGAGATCGACATGTTCACCACCTTGAAGAAGACGCTGTCGGGCCTTGCCCTGGCGGCGGTGGCGGCCCTCGGCACCACCGCCCCGGCGGCGGCGAAAACCGAACTGACCATGTACTACCCGGTCGCCGTGGGCGGCCCGCTGACCAAGGTTGTCGATGGCATGGTGGCCGACTTCGAGAAGGCCAACCCGGACATCGACGTCAACGCCATCTACGCCGGCAACTACAACGATGCCCGCATCAAGGCCCTGGCGGCCCTGAACAGCGGCCAGCCGGCCCAGCTTTCGGTGATGTTCTCCATCGACATCTACGAGCTGATCGAACAGGACGCCATCGTCGCCTTCGACGACATCGTCAGCTCCGACGCCGACAAGGCCTGGCTGAACACCTTCTATCCCACGCTGATGGAAAACGGCCGCACGGCGGGCAAGACCTGGGGCATCCCGTTCCAGCGCTCGACCATCGTCATGTACTACAACAAGGATGCCTTCCGGGCCGCCGGGCTGGACCCGGAAAAGGCCCCGGCCACCTGGGACGAGCTGGTCTCCATGGGCCAGAAGCTGACCAAGGCCGACGGTTCCCAGTGGGGCGTGATGATCCCGTCCACGGGCTACCCCTACTGGATGTTCGGCGCGCTGACCATGCAGAACGACCAGGTGCTGATGAACGGCGCCGGCGACACCACCTATTTCGATGCCCCGGCCACCGTGGGCGCCCTGCAGTTCTGGAAGGACCTGGGCTCCAAGCACAAGGTGATGCCCGAAGGCACCATCGAATGGGGCACCCTGCGCAAGAACTTCCTGGAAGGGAAGACGGCCATCATGTGGCATTCCACCGGCAACCTGACGGCGGTGAAGAAGAACGCCACCTTCGATTTCGGCGTCGCCATGCTGCCGGCCAGCAAGCGTCGGGGCACGCCCACGGGCGGCGGCAACTTCTACATCTTCAAGAAGACCACGCCCGAGGAGCGCATGGCGGCCCTGAAGCTGATCAAGTTCATGACCAGCCCGGAACGGGCGGCCCAGTGGTCCATGGCCACCGGCTACATGGGGGTCAGCCCGGCGGCCTACGAGACCGCCGCCCTGAAGGAATACGTGAAGGGCTTCCCCTATGCCGCCGTGGCCCGCGACCAGCTCCAGTACGCCACGGCCGAGCTGTCCACC
>JAGREA010000001.1 GCA_020446745.1 Rhodobacterales bacterium
CCGCGCATCTGGCCATCGGCGCCTTCACCGCCCTGGCCGCCCCGTCGGCGGCCGACGTGGCGGCCCTGCGCACCCAGATCGAGGGCCGCCTGCAGACCTACCGCAACGACACCGGCACCCTGCTGGCCGGCCAGGGGTCGCAGATCGACGGCTACGGCCAGGCCGCCCAGGGCCAGGTGTCGTCGTTCCTGGGCCAGCTGCAGGGGGGCGCCGACACGGCCCTGATCCAGGCCGACACGGCCGGGCAGGCGTTCCGCGACGGCATCGTCAACGCCGCCGATTCCGGCAGCTGGGTCCTGCCCATGGACCCCGCGGGAACCCCGGGACCGGCCCAGGGGCTGATCAATTCCTTCGGCAGCCTGAACCCCTTCGACTATGCCAACCGCCTGGGCCCGTCGGATGCCATGGACGACGTGTCGCGGCGGGTCACCGAGGCCGCCGAGGCCCTGTCGCGGGACAGTACCGGCGGTGCCGACGCCCTGAACGTGCGGTCCACCCTGGCGTCGGCCAACACCCTGCTGACCGACCGGTCCGGCACCGCCATCACCACGGCCGAATCGCGCATCGGCGACGCCTTCGGCCGCTACAGCGCCGGCCTGCTGGATTCCACCGGCCTGGCCGGCGAGCTGCAGGGCCAGGTCGCCGGCATGGCGGCCACCCAGACGGTGGACTTCGACACCTACCGCTCGACCGTCGCCCAGGCGGCCGAGACCTTCCGCCGCGACGGCGTGAGCGCCCTGGCCAACGCCGTGCAGGGCACCATGACCGGCCTGGCCGACAGCCTGGACCAGGGGGCGGCCCAGTACCGGTCCGACACCGGGGTGCTGACCGGCGACTACGAGACCGCCGCCCAGTTCGAGATCGACCTGGTGGACGACGCCGTGCAGGCCGGCATCGAGGCGGTGAAGGAAGCCGGCGAGAACGGCGAGCCTTTCGAGTTTTCCGAACTGACCACCGACGGGCCGGGCGTGCACCTGTATTTCGATCCGCCCGTGGCGGCGGGGTACGACTTCGAGGTGGCTTCCGGGCCCTCCTTCGCCTCGGTGGCCCTGCCCGACGTGGGCGACGGCCTGTTCGACCTGTACCTGTGGGATGCCGTGGCGGGCGACTATGCGTTCGAGGCGACGCTGGAGGACGGCGTGACCTTCACCTTCGATCCCGGCGGGGTGGAGATGTTCCGCGTGCTGGGCATCGAACCCGACGCCGAACTGGCCCCGGGCGATCCCTTCGCCTTCGTTACCGCGCTGACCTTCGTTTCGGCGTTGAACGGCGCGTCCATCATCCAGACGCCCATCGTCGTCCAGTACGATCCCACGCCGCCCAATGCGGCGCCGGCGCCGGGCACGCTGGCCCTGCTGGGCCTGGGGCTGGTGGGCCTGGCCTGGGCGCGGCGCGGCAAGGGGCGTCAGGCGCCGAAGTAGGCGTCCATGAAGGCGCCGTAGATGGCGCGAAGGGTGTCCACGTCGGCCGCGGGCACCCTTTCGTCCACCTTGTGGGCGGTGGCGTTGGTCAGGCCCAGTTCGATCACCGGGCAGTGGTCCTTGATGAACCGGGCGTCCGAGGTGCCGCCGGTGGTGCTCAATTCGGGCCGCCGGCCGGTCACCTGTTCCACGGCGTCCGCCAGGGCGTCGCTGAGGGGCCCCGGCGGGGTCAGGAAGCTTTCCCCCGACACCCATACGTCCAGGGCATAGTCGCCGCCCACCTGGCGGCACCGCTCGTGCAGCCATTCGGTCACCGAGGCGCCGGAATGCAGGTCGTTGAACCGGATGTTGAAGCCGGCCCGGCCCTGGGCCGGGATCACGTTGGTGGCCGGGTTGCCCACGTCGATGGTGGTCAGGGCCACGGTGGTGGCCGGGAAGTGGTCGGACCCGTGGTCCAGGGGCGTGTGGGCGATGGCGTCCAGCATGCGCACCAGGCGCGGCAGGGGGTTGTCGGCCAGGGCCGGATAGGCGCTGTGGCCCTGGGTGCCGGTCACGGTCAGGAAGCCGTTCAGGCTGCCCCGGCGGCCGATCTTGGCCATGTCGCCCACGGCCTCGACGCTGGTCGGTTCGCCGACGATGCAGGCGTCGATGGCCTCGCCCCGCCCGGCCAGCCAGTCCAGCACCTTGCGGGTGCCGTTGATGGCCGGGCCTTCTTCGTCGCCGGTGATCAGCAGGCTGATGGAGCCGCCCAGGCCGTCGGCGCCGCGTGCCGCCACCCGGCGCGACGCGGCGGCCACGAAGGCGGCGATGGCGGCCTTCATGTCGCTGGCCCCGCGGCCGTACAGCCAGCCGTCCTTCACCTGGGCGGCGAAGGGATCCACCGACCAGGCGTCGCGGTCGCCCACCGGCACCACGTCGGTGTGGCCGGCGAAGCACAGGTTGGGGCCGGTGGTACCCAGGCGGGCGTACAGGTTGTCCACGTCCGCCGTGCCGTCGGCGGAAAAGGGCAGCCGGTGGCAGGTGAAGCCCAGGGGTTCCAGGGCGTCCACCAGCACGTCCAGCGCCCCGGCGTCCTGGGGCGTGATGCTGGGCCGGCGCATCAGCGCCTGGGCCAGTTCCAGGGCGTCGAGAGTCACGGCGGCATCAGTCCCGCAGCAGGTCGTTGATCGAGGTCTTGGAGCGGGTCTGTTCGTCCACCCGCTTGACGATCACGGCGCAGTACAGGCTGGGCCCCGGCGAGCCGTCGGGCAGGGGCTTGCCCGGCAGGCTGCCCGACACCACCACCGAATAGGCGGGGATGCGGCCCATGAACACCTCGCCGGTGGCGCGGTCGATGATCTTGGTGGACGCGCCGATGAACACGCCCATGGAGATGACCGTGCCTTCCTCCACCACCACGCCTTCCACCACCTCGGACCGGGCGCCGATGAAGCAGTTGTCCTCGATGATCACCGGGCCGGCCTGCAGGGGTTCCAGCACGCCGCCGATGCCCACGCCGCCGGAAATGTGCACGTTCTTGCCGATCTGGGCGCAGGAACCCACGGTGGCCCAGGTGTCCACCATGGTGCCCTCGTCCACATAGGCCCCCAGGTTGACGAAGCTTGGCATCAGCACCACGCCGGGCGCGATGAAGGCCGAATGGCGCACGGTGCAGTTGGGCACGGCGCGGAAGCCGGCCTCGCGGAACCGGTTCTCGCCCCAGCCGTTGAACTTGGACGGCACCTTGTCCCACCAGGTGGCCTGGCCGGCGCCGCCGTGGATCACCGTCATGTCGTTCAGGCGGAAGCTCAGCAGCACCGCCTTCTTGACCCACTGGTTGACCGTCCAGTCCCCCACGCCCTGGCGCTCGGCCACGCGGACCAGGCCGGAATCGAGCTGGTACAGGGTTTCGTCCACGGCTTCGCGGATTTCGCCCTGGGTGTGGTAGTCGATGGTGTCGCGCGCCTCCCAGGCGGCGTCGATCACGGATTGCAGGTTGTGGTTGGTCATGGGGCCCCTCGAATTCTCAATGGTTTTTTGGACGTTTCGGCACCCTTGCGGACGGGTGCTCTGAAGGCCGGCGGAGGATGCGCGGTGGGCGGAAGGGAGTCAAGGCCCCCAGGGTCATCTCCAGGGGGTGGCGGAAGGATGGTCAGGGGGCGCCGTCCAGCACCCCTTGCAGCCAGGCCGTCAGGTCGTCGGTGGCGTGGTGCACCCAGTCGCCGTCGGCCCCGTCCAGGCCCCAGTGACTGTCCGTGCGCACCCACACGGTGACCATGCCCAGGGCGGCGGCCGGCTCCAGGTTGCGGGCGATGTCCTCGACCATCACCGCGCGGGTGGGCTCGATGCCCAGGGCCGCCACCATGCGGTCGTACACGGCCGGCCGGGGCTTGGGTTCGAAGTCGGCGGCGTGGATGTCGAACAGGCCGTCGAACCGGCCGGTCACCCCCAGGCGGTCCATCACCCGTTCGGCGTGGGCCACCGAGGCGTTGGTGAAGATCACCTTGCGCCCCGGCAGGGCGGCCAGGGCCCGGTCCAGGGCCGGGTTGGGGGCCACGGCCGACAGGTCGATGTCGTGCACGTAGTCCAGGAACGGATCGGGGGCCATGCCGTGGTGGGTCATCAGCCCGCGCAGGGTGGTGCCGTGGTCGCGGAAGTACTGCTTCTGGATGCGGAAGGCCTCGTCCTCGGGCACCGACAGGTAATCGGCGATGAACGCCTTCATGCGCCGGTCCACCTGGCTGAACAGGTCGCAGGACGCCGGATAGAGCGTGTTGTCCAGGTCGAACACCCAGGTTTCCGTCGCCAGCAAGGGGCCGGCGCGGGGGGAATCGGCGGGGGGCGCGGGGTCGGTCATGCCCCATTGATGGGGCTTCCCGCCCCCCCGGACAAGCCCCCGCCGGGTCGGGACGGCAAAAAGGTGCTTCGCTTCGCGCAAAAGATAGGGCAAACTGACAACGTTTCGGATTCATAACGAACAGCTCCCTGTCCATGTCAACCGACCCGCTGCGTGCCGAACGGGACCGCTTCATCGCCTTTGCCTTCTGCTGGGCGGACATCGTGCTGGAGCTGGATGCCGACCGGCGGATCGCCTATGCGGGCGGGGTGACCGAACGGGTGCTGGGCCTGGGCGCCAAGGACCTGGTGGGCCGGCCCGTCGCCGAACTGGTGGCGGAAAAGGAACACCACCTGCTGGACGAGCTGATCAAGGTGGCCGGGCGGCGCGGCCGCATCGAGAACGTGGCCATGCGGTTCCTGCACGGGGCCGACGGCCATCCGGTGACCCTGCAGCTGGCCGGCTACAGCCTGCCGGACCTGCGCCGGCACTATTTCCTGGCCCTCCGGTCCGGCCGCACGCCCAACCCCAACCGGCCGGGCAAGGACCTGAACCGCGAGGCCGGCACGGGGCTGTACGACGGGGCCTCGTTCTCGGACATGGCGGCGGCCAAGCTGTCCAACCCGGCCAACGACGGGCGCAGGCTGACCCTGGTCAACATGGACGCCCTGACCGAACTGGACCAGCGCCTGAGCCCGGTGGAAGGCGCCCGCCTGAAGCAGACCATCGGCGCCGTGCTGCGGGCCAATTCCGTGGACGGCGACACGGCCGGACAGATCACCGACACCCGCTTCGGCCTGGTGCACGGCGACGACGTGAACCTGGACCGCCTGCAGGAGACCATCGCCGAATACACCCGCGAGGCCGATCCGGACGGCAAGGGGGTCGACGTGGAATCGTCCACCGTGGGCGTGGACACCGCCAACATGAGCCCCGAGGACCTGGCCAACGGCCTGATGGTGGTGATGAACCGGTTCCGCCAGTCGAGCAGCAAGTTCACCATGCGCAGCCTGTCGGAAAACCTGGGCTCCATGATCAAGCAGGCCGTGGATTCGGTGGAAGGGTTCAAGCGCATCGTCGAACAGGCCGATTTCAACATTGCCTTCCAGCCCATCATCGACGTCCACACCGGCCATCCCCACCACTACGAGGCCCTGGCCCGGTTCCCCAACAGCCCCGACCAGGGCGCGCCGTTCCGCTACATCACCTTCGCCGAGGAAACGGGGCTGATCTGCGACTTCGACATCGCCATGGCCCGCAAGGCCATCGACTGGCTGCGCCGCTACCATGCCGATGGCTACCGGGTGGCGGTGAACGTGTCGGGCTATTCCGTCGGCGTGCCGTCCTTCGTCGATGCCCTGCATGCCCTGCTGAACGAGAACACCTGGACGCGCCCCTTCCTGATGTTCGAAGTGACCGAATCGGCGCGCATGGACGACCTGCATTCGGCCAACGCCTTCATCCGCCGCCTGCGCAGCGCCGGGCACGAGGTGTGCCTGGACGATTTCGGCGCCGGGGCCGCCAACTTCCAGTACCTGTCCACCCTGGAGGTGGACGTGGTGAAGCTGGACGGCGAGGCCCTGCGCACGGCCCGCAAGGGCGCCCGTGGGCGGGCCTTCGTCAAGGCCCTGTCCACCCTGTGCGGCGAGCTGGGCGTGGACATCATCGCCGAGATGATCGACGACCAGGAAGGGTTGAACTTCATCAAGTCCTGCGGCATCGATTACGCCCAGGGCTATTTCTTCGGCAAGCCGTCCATGGACATCACGGTGTTCGAGGACCGGCACCGCAAGCGGCGATCGGGCTAGGTGGGAAACACGAGGGAGTCTTATGGACAGCAGTTACGATCCCGCGGGGGGGGTCGACGAGGGGTTCCTTGCGGACTTCAAGGGGCCGGGCCTGGTGTGCCTGGCCGACGGCACCGTCGCCAAGGCCAACACCAAGGGCGCCAGCCTGGCATCGCTGATGGGCCAGGGCCTGACCGATGACCTGGTGAACCTGATGCATCAGGCCCGCACCCTGGGCCAGGTGACGGTGGGCGAACAGATCCTGCGCGGTTCCAAGGGCGACATCGTGCTGGAGGTCACCGTGGTGCCCCTGGACGGCGACGGCACCTGCGCCGTGCTGGCCCGCGACACCACCATGGACCGCAACCTGCGCACGGCCCTGGTGGAATCCCGCCAGCGCTACAAGGACCTGGTGGAAATCTCCAGCGACTTCTCGTGGGAAGTGGGGCTGGACGGCGCTTTCGTGTTCGTGTCGCCGCGCGGCGCCATCGGCTACGCGGCCGATGAACTGGTGGGTCGCCAGCCGGCCGACTTCGTGCTGGACCCCGACGACTACGCGCCCCTGCCCTTCACCAGCCCCCTGCAGATGGATGACGTGGAGATGTGGATGCGCCGGGCCGACGGCGGCCTGTCCTGCGTCCTGGCCTCGTGCCGCCCGCTGCTGGATGCCGACGGCACCTGGCGCGGCACCCGGGGATCGTGCCGCGACGTGACCCGCGAGCGCGAGCGCGAGGCCGAACTGAACCGCGCCCGCACCCGCGAGCAGGTGCTGAACTACGTGGTGCGGA
>JAGREA010000158.1 GCA_020446745.1 Rhodobacterales bacterium
AGATGATCAGGGCGTGCATCCCGTTGTCGCGGAAGAATTCGCCCATGGTGCAGCCGGCGTAGGGCGCCAGGAACTGCAGCGGCGCCGGCTCGGACGCCGTGGCGGCCACCACGATGGAATACTTCAGGGCGTCGTAGTCTTCCAGGGTCTTGACCAGCTGCGCCACGGTGGAGCGCTTCTGGCCCACGGCCACGTAAATGCAGTACAGCTTGTCGGCATCGTTGTCGGCCGACTCGTTGACCGTCTTCTGGTTGATGATGGTGTCCATGATCACGGCGGTCTTGCCGGTCTGGCGGTCGCCGATGATCAGCTCGCGCTGGCCGCGGCCCACCGGGATCAGGCTGTCGATGGCCTTCAGGCCGGTCTGCACCGGCTCGTGCACCGACTTGCGGGGGATGATGCCCGGCGCCTTCACCTCGACCCGCTGGCGGGTGGCGTCGGTGATGGGGCCCTTGCCGTCGATGGGGTTGCCCAGGGCGTCGACCACGCGGCCCAGCATGCCCATGCCCACGGGCACGTCCACGATGGCGCCGGTCCGCTTGACGGTGTCGCCTTCCTTGATGGTCCGGTCGTCGCCGAAAATCACGATGCCGACGTTGTCGTGTTCCAGGTTCAGGGCCATGCCCTTGATGCCGCCGTCGAACTCGACCATTTCACCGGCCTGCACCTGGTCCAGGCCGTGCACGCGGGCGATGCCGTCACCGACCGCCAGAACCTGACCCACCTCGGCGACGTCCGCCTCGGTGCCGAAGTTGGCGATCTGCTGTTTGAGAATAGCGGAGATTTCCGCCGCACGGATTTCCATCACCCAATCCCTTTCATGGAGAGGCTCAAGCGCTGCAGCTTGGACCGCAGCGAGCTATCGACCATCCGCGACCCCACCTTGACGATGAGGCCGCCCAGCAGGTCCGCGTCCACCCTGGCGTCGACGGACACGTCGGTTTTCAGCGCGGCCTTCAGGGCATCCCGGACCGCCTGGAGCTGGGTCTCGCTCAGCTCCTTGGCCGATACCACCTCGGCCGTCGTCTCGCCGCGCCGGGCCGCCAGCATGCCGCGGAACGCCGCGATGATGTCTGGCAGGACGAACAGCCGGCGGTTGGAAGTCACAAGCCCGACGAACCGCTTGGTCAGGTCGGACAGGTCGGCCTGGTCCATCAACGCCGTCATGGCCGCCGCCTGATCCTTGCGCGACATGACCGGCGACCGCAGCATGCGGCGCAGGTCCTCGCTTTCGGAAATCATGGCGTCCAGGCGGCCCAGATCGTCGGCGGCGCGGTCGAGGTCGCCCGACTCCTCCGCCAGTTCGAAAAGGGCTGTGGCGTAGCGTCCGGAAAGGCCGGTGGCGCCTGTGGTCGCAGATGACACCTTGGGATAACCCCTCGCGTCTGAAAAACGGTACACTTCGACGGGCCGGACACATCGCAACGGGGCGGCACGGCACCGCCCGCCGGCGATCCCTCCCCGGCGTCGAACGCAGGGTTGTCTAGCATACCTATGGCACCGGCGCAAGCCGACAGTTCGCACATGCAAAAAGCCGTGAAACCCTTGAGTTTCCAAGGGTTACAGCCCTATCTATATTAGCAGTTGGTGGAATAGCCCGTTCCGCGCCGCACCCTGCCCGACGGGGGACTCCAACACCCCCATGTGACCCCTGTCACAGGCACCGCCGGGCGGCCCGGATACACTGGCGGTACCATGACGGAACCGACCCGCCCCACCCCCCAGACTCCGCCCCCGGCCGGCGCCCCCCGCAAGCGGCCGGGGCCCGGTCACCCGCGTGCGGCCACGTCGGGTTTCGGATACGGCCTGGGGCGCCGGACCTACCTGGTCATTTCCGCCGATCCCCGGCGCCAGGACTGGCTGCGCACGGACCTGGAGGCCCTGGGCCCCGGCGGCCTGCGGGTGGTGGACGACGCCGCCACGGCCTTCCAGGTGCTGGAAAAGGGCGGCATCGACCTGATCATCAGCGACATGCATCCGCCCCACCTGTCGGGAATCGCCTTCACCCGGCTGCTGCGCCGGGGCGGCGAGGATACCCTGAAGCGCCTGCCGGTGATCCTGCTGGCCGAAACCCCCACCGCCCACCAGGTGGTGGACGCCCGCAACGCCGGGGTCAACGAGGTGCTGTGCCAGCCCTATGGCCGGGCCGACCTGCACAAGCGCATCCGCGCCTGCCTGCTGAACCCGCGGCCGTTCATCGATACCCCGGGCTATGTGGGGCCCTGCCGCCGCACCGGATCGGGCCTGGCGCCCGAGGGCCACGAACGGCGCGTGCCGGCCCAACCGGACGCCGACCCGGCCCTGCCCGCCCCCCCGGCCGGGATCGACTCCGCCTACAGGAAGCCGTAAGGGTCCACGTCGGCCCGCACCTTCACCCCCTTGGGAATCCGCGCCGTGGCCAGCCACCGGCGCACCAGCGGCTGCACAGCCACGTCGCGCCGGGCCTTCAACAGCAGGCGGTGGCGGTGGTGGCCGCGCACCATGGCCAGGGGCGCCGGGGCCGGGCCCAGCACGGTCACGCCCTCGGCCCGGGGCGCCGCCCGGCCCAGGTTGCGGGCCGCATCGGCCACCGCCGCCGGGTCGCGGCCCGACACGATCAATGCCACCAGGCGGCCGAACGGTGGCATGCCGGCGGCCTGGCGGTCGGCCCGCTCGGCGGCCAGGAAGGCGTCGCGGTCGCCCGACACCAGGGCCGCCATGACCGGCCGTTCCGGCAGCCAGGTCTGCACCAGCACCCGGCCCGGCCGCTCGCCGCGGCCGGCCCGCCCGGCCACCTGGTACAGAAGCTGGTAGGTGCGCTCGGCGGCCCGCAGGTCGCCGCCCGACAGGCCCAGGTCCGCATCCACCACGCCGACCAGGGTCAGCATGGGGAAGTGGTAGCCCTTGGCGACGATCTGGGTGCCGATCACCAGGTCCACCTCGTGGTCCTCGATGCGCCGCACCAGCTCGGCCGCCGCCCGGGGACCGGTGATGGTGTCGCTGGCCGCCAGGGTGGCCCGGGCCCCGGGGAACCGCGCCGCCACCTCTTCCGCCAGGCGCTCCACGCCGGGGCCGCAGGCGGCCAGGCTGTCCTCGGCGCCGCAGGCCGGGCAGGCCCGGGGCAGGGCCGCCGAATGGCCGCAGTGGTGGCACTGCAGGCGCCCCAGCAGGCGGTGTTCCACCAGCCAGGCCGTGCAGTGGGGGCATTGCAGGCGGTGGCCGCAGGCCCGGCAGAGCGTGAGGGGCGCATAGCCGCGCCGATTCAGGAACAGCAGCGCCTGTTCGCCGGCCGCCAGGGTTTCGGCCACGGCCCGCACCAGGGTGGGCGACAGCCACGAGCCCCGGGGCGGCGGGTCGGCCCGCAGGTCCACGGCTTCCACCTGGGGCAGGGCGGCGCCGGCGTGGCGGTCCGGCAGGTGCAGGCGGTCATAGCGCCCCTGGTCCACGTTGGTCACCGTCTCCAGGGACGGCGTGGCCGAGGCCAGGACCACCGGGGCGGCACACAGGCGGGCCCGCACCACGGCCATGTCGCGGGCGTTGTAAAGCACCCCTTCGTCCTGCTTGAAGGCGCCGTCGTGTTCCTCGTCCACCACCACCAGGCCCAGGTCGGGGAACGGCAGGAACAGGGCCGAGCGCGCCCCCACCACCACCGGGGCGCGGCCCAGGGCCACGTCGCGCCAGGCCCGGCGGCGCCGGGCCGCCGTCAGGTCCGAATGCCAGGTCACCGGGTCGCAGCCGAAGCGCTGGCGAAAGCGCCCCAGCCACTGGGCCCCCAGGGCGATTTCCGGCAGCAGCACCAGCACCTGGCGCCCCTGGGCCAGGGCCGCCGCCACGGCCTGGAAGTAGACTTCCGTCTTGCCCGAACCGGGCACCCCGTCCAGCACCGCCACGCCGAAGGCCCGGTCGCGCACTCGGCGGCTCAGGTCGTCGGCCGCCGTCTGCTGGTCCGGCGACAGGTCGGGGCCCGGGCGGTGGGGATCGGGCCGGCCCGGCGGCGGCGGCAGCAGGTCCACGGGCCGCAGCGCCCCGGCCTGGGCCAGGCC
>JAGREA010000159.1 GCA_020446745.1 Rhodobacterales bacterium
CCAAGCTGTCGATCTTCTTCCTGGCCTTCCTGCCCCAGTTCCTGTCACCCGATCAGGCCCAGGCAACGGCCACCATGGCCGCCATGGGGGGCGTGTTCATGGCCATGACCCTGGTGGTGTTCATCGGTTACGGCCTGTTCGCCGCCGGGGTGCGCCGCCACCTGCTGTCGCGCCCGGCGGCCATGGCCTGGATGCGCCGTATCTTCGCCGGCACCTTCGTCGCCCTGGGCGCCCGGCTGGCGCTGACGGAGCGGTAGGTTCCTCAGTCGATATCGAACTTCACGCCCTGGGCCAGGGGCAGGGCGCGGGAATAGTTCACCGTGTTGGTGGCCCGGCGCATGTAGGCCTTCCAGGCGTCGGAACCCGATTCCCGGCCGCCGCCCGTTTCCTTCTCGCCGCCGAAGGCGCCGCCGATCTCGGCCCCCGACGGGCCGATGTTCACGTTGACGATGCCGCAGTCGCTGCCCGCCGCCGACATGAAGGTTTCCGCCTCGCGCAGGTCGGTGGTGAAGATGCACGACGACAGCCCCTGGGGCACCCCGTTGTGGACCGCGATGGCGCCGTCCAGGTCCGTGTAGCGCATGACGTACAGGATCGGCGCGAAGGTTTCCGTGCACACCACGTCCGTCTGGGCCGGCATCTCGGCGATGGCCGGGCGGGCGTAGTAGCCGCCGCCAGCCCCGTCCACCGCCACCCGGCCGCCGCCGGTGACCGTGCCGCCGTCGGACCGGGCCCGGTCCAGGGCGGCCTCCATGGCGGCGAAGGCGGCCTCGTCGATCAGCGGGCCGACCAGGGTGCCCGGGTCCAAGGGCGAGCCCACGGGCAGCGAGGCATAGGCCTTCTTCAGGCGTGCCGCCAGGTCGTCGGCGATGCTCTCGTGGGCGATCACCCGGCGCAGGCTGGTGCAGCGCTGCCCGGCCGTGCCCACGGCGGAAAAGGCGATGGCGCGCACGGCCAGGTCCAGGTCCGCCGACGGGCAGACGACCATCCCGTTGTTGCCGCCCAGCTCCAGGATCGAGCGGCCGAAGCGGGCCGCCACCCGGGGCGCCACGGCGCGGCCCATGCGGGTCGATCCAGTGGCGCTGATCACCGGCACGTCGGGGCTGTCCACCAGGGCCTCGCCCACGTCGGCCAGGCCCAGCACCAGTTCCGCCAGCCCCTCGGGGGCCTGGCCGAATGTCTCGGCGGCGCGCTTGAAAATGGCCATGCAGGCCAGGGCCGTCAGTGGCGCCTTTTCCGACGGCTTCCACACCACGGCGTCGCCGCACACCAGGGCGATGGCGCTGTTCCACGACCACACGGCGACGGGGAAGTTGAAGGCGGTGATCACCCCCACCACCCCGGCCGGGTGCCAGGTTTCCATCATCCGGTGGCCGGGCCGTTCCGAGGCGATGGTCTTGCCGTAAAGCTGGCGCGACAGGCCGACGGCGAAGTCGCAGATGTCGATCATCTCCTGCACCTCGCCCAGGCCCTCCGACAGGATCTTGCCGGCTTCCAGGGTGACCAGGCGGCCCAGGGCCTCCTTGTGGGCCCGCAGTTCCTCGCCCAGCAGGCGCACCAGCTCGCCGCGCACGGGGGCCGGCACGTCGCGCCAGACCGCCTGGGCCGCCTTGGCCCGGGCCACGGCGGCGGCCACGGCGGCGC
>JAGREA010000160.1 GCA_020446745.1 Rhodobacterales bacterium
AAGGCGGGGGCCCATGGGCGGCGGATGGCGGTATATGTCCCTGAAGAAAAAAGGAAACCACAGAGAACACAGAGGCACAGAGATCACACAGAGAAAAAGAAGAGGCGCGCTTCGCGCGCAATCCTTTTCTGCTTCGCGCAGCGAAGCCTCTGTGGCTCCTCTGTGGCTCTGTGTTCTCTGTGGTTCACTTTTTTTTGGGAGACGGCGTGCACCGCCATCGATCGCCCATGGACCCCAGCCTTCGCGGGGGCGACAGCAGGAGGGTGCGGGGGCGACGGGTGGCGCCAGGAGGCGACGGGTGGAGAAAGCGGATGCAACGGTTGGGGGATGCGGGGGCTTCCGCCCCCCTCAGTCCACCGCGATCAGGGCCGCGGCGGCGTGGCGTTCCTCGATCATCAGCACGTTGAAGGTGCGGCAGGCGGCGCCGGTGTCCATCCATTCCACCACCGGCCCCCGGGCCCGCACGGCCGATACCAGCCCGGGCGGGATCGGCAGGAACGTGGGGCCGCAGCCGATCAGCAGGATGTCGGGCACGTCGGGGCCGTCCAGCAGCGACGAAAGGCTGTCCACCGTCAGGCCGGCCACGTCGCCGACCGCCCAGGCGTCGGTGCGGGCGGGCCGCACCAGGACCGAGGACTCGAAGACCGTGCCGGTCACCCGGAAACGGCCGCCGCCATAGGCCTGGATGATCTGCCGGCCTTCGGGAATGGCGGGGGTGATGTCCAGCGAGATGGCGTCAGACGGCCGGGTCGGCCGCCTCCTGCTTCTTTTCGTCCTCGGTGAAGGCGCCGCGCCGCAGGTTCATGTACAGCAGCAGCGGCACGGCCACGCAGATGGACGAATAGGTGCCGACGACGATGCCCCAGATCATGGCGAAGCTGAAGCCGCGGATCACCTCGCCGCCCAGGATGTACAGCGCTGCCAGGGCCACCAGGGTGGTCAGCGACGTCATCACCGTGCGCGACAGGGTCTCGTTGATGGACCGGTTGAACACCTCGGGCAGGGACTGGGACTTGTAGCGCCGCAGGTTTTCCCGCACCCGGTCGAACACCACCACCGTGTCGTTGATGGAATAGCCGGCGATGGTCAGCACGGCGGCAACCGTGGACAGGTTGAATTCCAGCCCCAGCAGGGAAAAGATGCCGATGGTGGACAGCACGTCGTGGATCAGGGCGATGACGGCGCCCAGGCCGAACTGCCATTCGAACCGGAACCAGATGTAGACCAGCATGGCCACCATGGCCGCCACCACGGCGTACAGGCCGTCCATGAACAGCTCTTCCGACACCTTGGGGCCGACGAATTCCGTGCGGCGGTATTCGATGCCCTCGCCCAGGGCGCCCTTCACGGCCTCCACGGCCAGCTGCTGGGCCTCCTCGCCGCCGTCCTGGCGCTGCACGCGGATCAGCACGTCGTTGGCGGCGCCGAATTCCTGCAGCGCCACCTCGCCCAGGCCCAGGCCGCCCAGCTTGGCGCGCATGTCGCCCAGGTCGGCCGGCGCGGGGGTCTTCACCTCGATCAGGATGCCGCCCTGGAAGTCGATGCCGTAGTTCATGCCCTTGACGGCGAACAGGGCGATGGAGGCCAGCACCAGGGCGATGGAGAAGGCGAAGAAGATCTTGCGCCTCGGAATGAACGAGATGTTGGTGTCGGTGGGGATCAGGTGAAGCGTGCGCATGGGTCCGATCCCTTCCTTACACCGGCAGCGTGGACGGACGTGTCCGCCGCAGCCAGGTGACCACCATCAGGCGGGTCACCATGATGGCCGTGAACATGGAGGTGACGATGCCGATGGCCAGGGTGACGGCGAAGCCGCGCACCGGCCCCGAGCCGAAGCTGTACAGCAGCACGGCGGCGATCAGCGTGGTCACGTTGGCGTCGATGATGGTTTTCAGCGCCCGGGAATAGCCGGCGTCGATGGCCGATATGGGCGTTCGCCCGGCCCGCGTTTCCTCGCGGATGCGTTCGAACACCAGCACGTTGGCGTCCACCGCCATGCCGATGGTCAGCACGATGCCGGCGATGCCCGGCAGGGTCAGGGTGGCCTGCAGGCCCGACAGGGCGGCGCCGATCAGCACCACGTTCAGCAGCAGGGCGATATCGGCATAGATGCCGAAGCGGCCGTAGGTAACCACCATGAACACGATCACCGCCACCAGGCCGACCACCGAGGCGATCTTGCCGGCGGCCACGGAATCGGCGCCCAGGCCCGGGCCCACCGTGCGCTCCTCCAGGATCACCAGGGGCGCCGGCAGGGCGCCGGCGCGCAGCACCAGGGCCAGATCCTGCGTTTCCTGGACCGAGAAGCTGCCGCTGATCTGGCCCGAACCGCCCAGGATGGGTTCGTTGATGCGCGGTGCCGTCACCACCTTGCCGTCCAGCACGATGGCGAAGGGCTTGCCCACGTTGGCCGCCGTCACGTCGGCGAACTTCTTGGCACCCCGGGTGTCGAAGCGGAAGTTCACCACCGGGCGGTTGAAGCGCTGGTCGAAGCCCGGCTGGGCGTCGATCAGGGACTCGCCCGAAACCTCCACCTTGCGCTTCAGCAGGTACATGCGGGGCTTGCCGTTGATCACCTCGTTGGGATCGGCCGACGGGTACATGACCGTGCCCGGCGGCAGGGCGCCGGTGGCGCCGACCTGGCGGCTGTCCAGCAGGTGGAAGGTCATCTTGGCGGTGCGGCCCAGGATCTCCTTCACCCGCTCGGGGTTGTCCACGCCGGGCAGCTGCACCAGGATGCGCTCCTCGCCCTGGCGCTGGATGGTGGGCTCGCGGGTGCCCGTTTCGTCGATGCGCCGGCGGATGATCTCGATGGACTGCTCCACGGCGGCGATGCGGGCCTCGCTGATGGCCTTTTCCGGCATCGCCGAATGGAGGGTGTTGCCGTTGACCGTGATCTCGTTGTCCCGCTCCTGGTCGCGGACCAGGGTGCGGGCCTCGTCCAGCTTGTCGGTGTCGCGGATGGTCACCTTGATGCCGTGGCCGTCGATCCCCAGGCCGGTGTAGCGGATGCGGGCCTTGCGCAGGTCGGCGCGCACGGAATCCACCAGGCCCTCCATGCGCTCCTTGATCACCGCGTCGACGTCCACCTCCAGCAGCAGGTGCGAGCCGCCGCGCAGGTCCAGGCCCAGGCTGATCTGCTTGTGGGGCAGCCAGTCGGGCAGGCCTTCAAGAACCTTGGGCTTGACCAGGTTGGGCGCCGCGAACAGCACCCCCAGCAGGCAGATCGCCAATACCATGACGATCTTCCACTTGGCGAAATAGACCATGGTCGCCCCCAGCCCCTTCCTGTTCCGATGCGTTGGCGCGCGTGATGCCGCGTGCGGCCCCGGGCCCTACTTCTTGCCGCCCAGCAGGCCCTTCAGCCTGGACCCGGCGGTTTCCTTGGCCGGCGCCGCGCCGTCCTTGGTGCCGGCGTCGTTGGCGGCGCCCTTGGCGGGCTCGGTGCGGGACACGACGGCCGAAACCATGCCCCGCTGCACGCGCACCTTCACGCCTTCGGCGATTTCCACCTGCAGTTCCTCGTCGTTCACCACCTTGGTGACGGTGGCGATGATGCCGCCCCCGGTGACGACCTTGTCGCCGCGGCGGATCTCGTTCAGCATTTCCTTGTGCTGCTTCATCTTCTTCTGCTGCGGACGGATCAGCAGGAAGTAGAAGACGACGAAGATCAGGATCATCGGGATGAAGGCCTCGAGGCCGCTCCCGCCGGCGGCGCCCCCGGCTGCCTGCGCATAGGCTGGCGACACGAACATGCGGATCTCCTTAAAACAAAACGGCCCCGTGGCGCGTCGCGGTCCGGCGCGGCCCAGGCCAGCGGACTATACTCGCCCGGGCCTTGATTGCAAACGCCAAGTGCCGGGCCCGCCGCCGCCCCTGGACGACGCGAAAACGGGTTGGGCTGACATGGTCTTGCCGGGCCCGGCGGCGCAAGGTTTTTTTGCCGGCGCATTTGCATTTCGCGGCGCGGGCGACCATAAATCCCCACCCGCTGACCCAGGACCGAGCCCCCAAGGACCCGCCCCATGACCGACACCCTGGAACCCCTGCTGACCCGCATCGCCGACGCCCTGGACCGCCTGGCCCCGCCGGCCGCCGGGTCGCTGGACCTGCGCGCCGCCGACGCCTTCGTGTGGCACGCCGACCCCGACGGGCTGGAGCCGGTGGCCAAGGTGAACCGGGTGGACATCGGCCTGCTGAAGGGCATCGACCGCCAGGTGGACATCCTGCTGGACAACACCCGGCGCTTCGCCGCCGGCCTGCCGGCCAACAACGCCCTGCTGTGGGGCGCCCGGGGCACGGGCAAGAGCTCGCTGGTGAAGGCCGCCCACGCGGCGGTGAACGCGGAAACCCCCGGCGCCCTGGCCCTGGTGGAGATCCACCGCGAGGACATCCCTTCCCTGCCCCGCCTGCTGCCGGTGCTGCGGGGCAGCGGCCGCCACTGCCTGCTGTTCTGCGACGACCTGAGCTTCGACGGCCAGGACGCCGCCTACAAATCCCTGAAGGCGGTACTGGAGGGCGGCATCGAGGGGCGGCCGGCCAACGTGGTGTTCTACGCCACCTCCAACCGCCGCCACCTGATGCCCCGCGACATGATCGAGAACGAGCGCTCGACGGCCATCAACCCGGCCGAGGCGGTGGAGGAG
>JAGREA010000161.1 GCA_020446745.1 Rhodobacterales bacterium
CGCGTTGCCGTGGCCGACCTGCGGGCCCTGAACGAGGGCTGGCTGCCGGCCTACATGGCCGGCGCGGTGGACCACTCGGCCGACGGCGACTGAACCGGCCGGTTGAAGACCCCTTGGCCGGGGCCGGGTGCTTGACGCCGGACCGGGCAGACGCCATATGCTAGCGCGACGGCGCCTTCTGCGCCGTCGCGCATTCGTTTATCCGTTGTTGGAGAGATTTCCCCATGGCCATGCGCGCCGACGAAATCGAACGTCTGATCAAGGACGCCCTGCCGGACGCCCAGGTTTTCATCGACGACCTGCGCGGCGATGGGGACCACTATTCCGCCCGCATCGTCTCCGCGGCCTTCACGGGCAAGACCCGGGTGCAGCAGCACCAGCTGGTCTACCAGGCCCTGCAGGGCCGCATGGGCAACGAGCTTCACGCCCTGGCGCTGCAGACCAGCGCGCCCGAAACCGCCTAGCCTTCTTCCAGACAAGGACCGAACCATGAGCGACAACCCCGTGTTCACCCGCATCCGCCAGGAAATCGACGAGACCCCCGTGGTCCTGTTCATGAAGGGAACGCCCATGTTCCCGCAGTGCGGCTTTTCCGCCGCCGTGGTGGGCGTGCTGTCCCACATGGGCGTGAAGTTCAAGGGTATCGACGTGCTGACCGACCCGGAACTGCGCCAGGGCATCAAGGACTTCGCCCAGTGGCCGACCATCCCCCAGCTTTACGTGAAGGGCGAGTTCGTGGGCGGCTGCGACATCGTGCGCGAGATGTACGAAAGCGGCGAGCTGCAGCAGATCCTGGCCCAGGGCGGCGTCGAAACCACCCACTAGGCCAGCGCCTTCGGGCACAAGGTTTTCGGGCCGCTCCGGCGACGGGGCGGCCCGTTTTGTTTGGATTTACCGCTCGGGATTGGTCATTCTCGCCCAAGAGGCGGGGGCGCGTTTCCGATGAACCGATTGTACGTGTTTGCCGACGAGGCCGGCGATTTCGAGTTTTCGAGAAAGCCCAACGTCAGCCGGTTCTTCATCCTGTGCACCGTCTCCATGCATTCCTGCCATATTGCCCAAGACCTGTTGGACCTGCGGCGGAACCTGGCGTGGGATGGCGTGGAACTGGGAGACTACTTCCACTGCTCCAATGACAGCCAGGCCGTCAGGAACCGCGTTTTCGACGTGATCGGACAACACGATTTCACCGTTCACGCCACGATCATGGAGAAATCCAAATCCCAGCCACACATCCGGGCCTCGCGGCCGGTGTTCTACAAGTACGGCTGGTTCTATCACTTCAAACACGGCGTTTCTCCACACGCGAACACCCACCCGGAATTGCTGGTGACGACAGCGTCCATCGGTACCCGAAAGGAGAAGCGTGCCTTTTCGTCGGCCGTGGACGACGTGATGAAACAGACGGTGGCAGCCAACTGGCAGACGGACTTCCGGCCCAGCGCGGCCGACCCCTGCTTGCAGGTCGCCGACTATTGCGCCTGGGCCATCCAACGGAAATGGGAAAGGGGTGATGATCGTTCCTACAGGCTGATCGCCGACAGGATCGATTATGAGTACGACCTATGGGCGCGCGGAACGACACACCATTACTGAAAGAAAAATGTGGCCCGCGAAATCCGCGATCTTGACTATCCAGCAGTAGCCGGAAGCGCCCGGGGGCTCTTATCGTCAAGCAAGGGCCACACAGGTAATATAGCACGGTAACCAATATGGTTACAGTGCAGGCATGAAATTTCAGGCGTGAGCACCATCCATCATCCAGGGTGCCACGGAAGCCGGCCGATGCCTTGCCCCTACCGCCCGAACACCTTCGCCAGCAGTTCCGTGGTCCGCTTGGCCGGGTTCTGGCGGATGGCGGCCTCCTCCTGGGCCAGGTAGTGGAACAGGCCCTCCAGCGCGCCGTCGGTGGCGTGCTGGGTCAGGTCCGCCTTCACGTCGGGGACGAAGGGGATGCCCTTGTACTGGCCCATCAGCTTGTCGTAGGCGGCGATGGCGCCCACCTCGTCCAGGGTCTGCTGGACGATGGGCTTCACGTTGGCCGTCAGGTCGTCGGTGGAAACCCGGCGGAAGTACTGGGTGGCGGCGTCCTGGGGGCCGTTGTAGATGGCCTGGGCGTCGTCCAGGGTCATGCCCTCGATGGCCTTCCAGATGATCTCCTTGGCCTTCGGCGCCGCCTGCTCGGCGGCCCGGTTGATGCGCATCTCCACGTCGTCGGCCATGGACGACAGGCCGAACTTGCGCAGGGTCGACTGCACCTTGGTCAGGCTTTCGGGCAGGGGGATGTGGATGGCCTGGTCGGCGAAGTAGCCGTCGGTCTGGCCGATCTGGCCCACCACCCGCTCGCTGCCCACCTTCAGGGCCTCGCGCAGGCCGGCCACGATCTCGCTGGTGCTCAGGCCCGCCACGCCGCCGGTGGCGCCGCTGGTGCCGCCGCCGGAGCCGGTCACGGCCGCCGGCAGGTTCTTGCGCAGGTCGTCCAGCAGGCCGGCCCGGGCCGACACGGCGCCCAGGGACAGGACCGCCAGGGCAAGAAGGGACAGGGCGAAGCGGGAACGGGGGGTCATGGCGGGTCTCCTGGCGGGCGAAAGGGGGGCGTCAACTGTCGGCCCGGCGACCCGGCGACGCAAGGTCAATCGTCAACCGCCGCGAACCGGTAGCGGCGGCCCGACACCCACACCTTGGGCGGCCGCAGGGTGGCGCGGAAGGCCGCGTCCCCTTCCCGCAGGTTGGCCCAGAAGCCGCGCCAGGGCGAGGCCCCGTGGCGCCGCAGGTTGGCGGCCGAAAAGCGGAACGGCAAGGCGTGCACGGGCACCGATGCGGCGCCGTGGGCCAGGGCGGCCTCCACCAGGGCATAGATCTCCTCGATGGGGCGGTTGCGGTCGGCCCCCATGGACACCCACTGGCGGGCCATGGCGTAGCAGCCCACCGACATGCAGTCGCCGTGCACCATCAGGGCGCTGCCGGTGCGGCCGTGGGCCCGGTCATAGGCGTTGGGGTAGCCCAGGTTGAACGACAGGTGAAAGCGGCTGTGGGGGTTCAGGCGGCCGGCGGTGACGGCATAGAAGCCTTCCGGCGCCTGGCCGTCCCCTTCCCGCAGCTTGGGTCCCAGGTCGCCGGACCAGGCGCAGATGGCATAGGTGCGGAACCGCTGGTAGGGCCCGCCGCCGGGCCCGGCCAGCCAGACCTCCAGCGCCCCTTCCTGCTTGAAGATGCGGATCAGCGCCGGCGCGCCCCAGGCCAGGCCCCGGGCGGCCAGGTCGCGCTCCAGGGACGGGCGCACCCGTTCCACGGCGGCGCGGGAGCGGTCGCTGGACGGCGGCGCCCCGCCGGCCGGCGACATGAGCATGACGGTGACCATGGCGGCCAGGATGAACGCCGCCAGGATGCCTGTCAGCCAAAAGAACCGTCGCGGGCGGATGAACCGGACCATGGGGCCCGTATAGCGGCGAATTGGGGCGACGGAATGGCAACGAAAAAGGGCCGCCCCGGCGGGAGCGGCCCTTGATCCTTGGCTGGGGTTCCGTCCCGCCTTAGCGGGAGTAGAACTCGATCACCAGGTTCGGTTCCATCTGCACCGGATAGGGCACGTCGGCCAGGCCGGGCTGGCGGACGTAGGTGCCGCGCATCTTGTTGTGGTCCACGTCCATGTATTCGGGCACGTCGCGCTCGGTGGAGACGCTGGCTTCCAGCACCATGGGGATGTCGCGGGACTTCTCGCGCACCTCGATCAGGTCGCCGTCGCGCACCATGTAGCTGGGGATGTTCACCCGCTGGCCGTTCACCTTGATGTGGCCGTGGTTCACGAACTGGCGGGCGGCGAACACCGTGGGCACGAACTTCATGCGGTAGACCACCGCGTCCAGGCGCCGTTCCAGGATGCCGATCAGGTTTTCCGAGGTATCGCCCTTGCGGCGCACGGCCTCGGCGTAATAGCGGCGGAACTGCTTTTCCGAAATGTTGCCGTAATAGCCCTTCAGCTTCTGCTTGGCCATCAGCTGCACGCCGAAGTCCGAAGGCTTGCGGCGGCGCTGGCCGTGCTGGCCGGGGGCGTATTCGCGGGTGTTGACGGGGCTCTTGGGCCGGCCCCACAGGTTGACGCCCAGGCGCCGGTTAATCTTGTACTTCGACTGTTCGCGTTTGCTCATGTCATTCTCTCACAGGTTCATCCGGTTGTTTTTGTCCCGGTAGTCCCGGCGGTTCGTTGCTGACCGCCGTGGCGGAATCGGCGCGCGCGCAGGCGCGGGATCCACATTCCCGGGATTGAAGCGGCGCAGTATAGGGAGCGGCGCCGGGATGTCAAACGGGGATTGGCCGGGGTCGACGCCTGAACCCTTCCGAGCCAACATCTTCACTCGATTTTGATTGTTTTAGTGATCAAATTTGATAAATACAATCATTAGAATGGACATATTGAGTTCTCGAACATGGAACGCGCCCGCACCTACACGCTCCAGGCCACGGAGGCGGCGCGGCTGCTGGGCCGGGAGATCCGGCTGGCCCGCAAGCGGCGCAGGTGGTCGGCGGCGGAACTGGCGGCCCGGGCCGGCATCACCCGCTACACCCTGCAGAAAATCGAGCGGGGGGAGATGACTTGCGCCATCGGCCTGGTGTTCGAGGCCGCCAGCCTGGTGGGCGTGCCCCTGTTCGACACCGACGAGGCCGGCCTGCGGGCCCGCATCCGGGCGGCCGACGACCGCATCGCCCTGCTGCCCAAACACACCCATGGGCCCCGGAAGGCCGTGGACGATGATTTCTGACGCCCCCTCCGCGCCCACCGAAGCGTATGTCTGGGTTTGGCTGCCAGGCGCCGTCACCCCGGTGGTGGCCGGGCGGCTGGCGGCCGAGGACGGGCAGCTGCACTTCAACTACGGCCGCAGCTACCTGGACCGGCCCGAAGCCATCCCCCTTTACGAACCGGAACTGCCCCTGCGGCCCGGGCGCCTGCCCCTGCCCGCCGGCCTGTCCATGCCCGGCTGCCTGCGCGACGCTGCCCCCGACGCCTGGGGCCGGCGGGTGATCCTGAACCGGCTGCTGGGCGCCCGGGGCGCCGACGCCGACCCGGTGGTGCTGGACGAGCTGGTCTACCTGCTGGAATCCGGGTCCGACCGGGTGGGCGCCCTGGATTTCCAGGCCTCGGCCACCATTTACCGGCCGCGCCTGGGGGCCGGCGCCTCCCTGGAACAGCTTCTGGCCGCCGCCGATCTGGTACAGCGGGGCCAGGTCCTGCCACCGGAACTGGACGCCGCCCTGCTGCACGGCAGTTCCATCGGCGGCGCCCGGCCCAAGGCCCTGATCGAGGACGAAGGCCGGAAGTTCGTGGCCAAGTTCTCCACCGCCGGTGACCTGTACAACGTGGTCAAGGCGGAATTCATCGCCATGCGCCTGGCCCGCCTGTGCGGCCTGGACGTGGCGCCGGTCTCCCTGGCCCGGGCCGCCGGCCGCGACGTGCTGCTGGTGGAACGGTTCGACCGCGCGCGGACGGCGGCGGGGTGGACACGCCGCCCCCTGGTCTCGGCCCTGACCCTCATGGGGCTGGACGAGATGATGGCCCGGTATGCCAGCTACGCCCAGCTGGCGGAGATCATCCGACGCCGCTTCCACGACGCGCCGGCCACCCTGGCCGAACTGTTCGGCCGCCTGGTGTTCAACGTGCTATGCGGCAACACCGACGACCACGCCCGCAACCACGCCGCCTTCTGGGACGGATCCATGCTGGCGCTGACGCCGGCCTACGATATCTGCCCCCAGCCCCGGTCGGGCAACGAGGCTTCGCAGGCCATGATGATCACCGACGGCCGCAACCTGAGCCGCGTCGCCACCTGCCTGGAGGCCGCACCCCACTTTCTGCTGTCCCAGGACCGGGCCCTGGCCGTGGTGCGCGACCAGGTGGCCTGCATCACCGCCCATTGGGACGGCGTGTGCGCCGAGGCGGCCCTGCCGGAAATCGACCGGCGGACCCTGTGGCAACGGCAGTTCCTGAACCCGGATGCCCTGATCGGTCTGGACGGCGCCTAGCCTTCCAGTTCGGCGTCCCAGTAAAGAAAATCCCGCCAACTTTCGTGAAGGTAGTTTGGCGGGAAGGCACGGCCGTTTTCCTGAAGCTCATAGGTGGACGGCTGTCCTGGCGCCCTGAGGGGGTGCATGCCGGCCCGGTGGGGCAGCCGGTGACCCTTGCGCAAATTGCACGGCGAACAGGCCGTCACCACGTTCTGCCACGACGTGCGCCCGCCCTTGGCCCGGGGCACCACGTGGTCGAAGGTCAGGTGCTCGGCCGGGAAGCCGGAACCGCAGTACTGGCAGGTGAAGCTGTCGCGCAGGAACACGTTGAACCGGGTGAAGGCCGGGCGCCGGTTCTGCGGCACGTATTCCTTCAGCGAGATCACGCTGGGCAGGCGCATGCGCCAGGTGGGAGAATGGACCTCGCGCTCGTATTCCGAAACCACGTTCACCCGTTCCAGGAACACGGCCTTGATGGCGTCCTGCCACGACCACAGCGACAGGGGGAAATAGCTGAGCGGACGGAAGTCCGCGTTCAGCACCAGGGCCGGGTGGTTGTCGGGCGCCATGGCCTCCATATCCTCCAACGGTCGCGCCGGAGAATACTATATGTGGGGGGCCAAGACAAATTTCAGGGCAGTGACGGTTTGTTGAAGTCCCTGTTGCGGACTTGCCACGGGGACTTCAACGGGGCGTCAATCGGCGGCGCCGCCGAAAATGCGGGTCAGGAAGGCCATGCCGCGTTGGATTTCCTGCTCGTCGATGCCGTGGCCCAGGCCCGGGCGCACCTCATGATCCACCGGCACGTCCAGGCTTTCCAGGCCCGCCACCAGGTGGGGCAGCGAGGCCACGGGCAGCACCTCGTCGGCGTCGCCGTGCATGGCCAGGACCGGCGGGCGGGCGCGGATTTCGTCCTTCAGCGCGTCCAGGCCCAGCAGCATGCCCGAATAGGCGATGATGCCGGCCACCGGCTTCTCGCGGCGCAGGCCCACGTGCAGGGCCATCATGGTGCCCTGGGAAAAGCCCACCAGGGCCATGTCGGCCTCGGTCAGGCCCGTATGCTTCAGCAGCAGGTCCATGAAGGCGTTCAGGTGCGGCGCCGCGGCCCGGGCCCCGGCCAGGCGGTGGGCCTCGGAAAAGTCGCCCAGGGGGAACCACTGGTAGCCCATGGGCGCCATGTCGAAGGGATGGGGCGCGTTGGGGGCCACGAACAGGGCGTCGGGCAGCACCTGCTGGAAGAACGGCGCCAGGCCGATCAGGTCCTGGCCGTCGGCCCCCACCCCGTGCAGCAGCAGCACGATCTTCTTCGGCGGCTCGCCCGAGGCCGGCGGCAGGGCCGGCCCGGTCAGGGGAATGATGTCGGCCATGGGGGTCCTCCAGGCGGCTGTAAGGGGCGGTTGAACAGGGGGAGTCCTAGCCCATCAACCGTGGTACTGTCACGCCATGACCGAACCGGCCGTCACCCGTTTCGCCCCCAGCCCCACGGGGCTGCTGCACCTGGGGCATGCCTATTCGGCCCTGTTCGCCGCCCGGCGGGCGGCGGGCGGGCGGTTCCTGCTGCGCATCGAGGACATCGACATCGCGCGCTGCCGGCCGGAATTCGAGGACGCCCTGCTGGAGGACCTGGCCTGGCTGGGCCTGGCCTGGGAAACCCCCGTGCGGCGCCAGTCCGAACACCTGGACGTGTACGAGGCCGCCCTGGCCACCCTGGGCGGCCACGGCCTGCTGTACCCCTGCTTCTGCACCCGCAAGGAGATCCGCGACGAGGTGGGCGACGTGGCCCGCGCCCCCCAGGGGCCGGATGGCCCGCTGTACCCGGGCACCTGCCGCAACATCTCGCCCCACCTGCGGGAACACCGCATCGCCGACGGCCGGCCTTATGCCATCCGCCTGGACATGACCAAGGCCATCGCGGCGGCCGGGCGCCTGACCTGGACCGACCGCCGGGAAGGCCCCGTGGTGGCGCACCCGGAAATGTTCGGCGACGTGGTGCTGGCCCGCAAGGACACGCCCACCAGCTACCACCTGGCGGTGACCGTGGACGACCATTTGCAGGGCGTGACCCTGGTGACCCGGGGCGAGGACCTGTTCCACGCCACCCACGTGCACCGGCTGCTGCAGCACTTCCTGGGCCTGGACACGCCGGAATACGAGCACCACCCGCTGTTGCGGGGTGCCGACGGCAAGCGCTATGCCAAGCGCGACCTGTCGCTGACCCTGCGGTCCCTGCGGGAAGCCGGGCATGCGCCGGCGGATGTCATGGACATGGCCCAGGGGCGGCGGCCCGTGCCGGCGTGAGCGCCCGGCCGAGACGACCCTTCGGGGCTCGCTGCGCTCGCGCCTCAGGGTGAAGGTGGAGCAAATTGACGGACCTCGCCCTGGGGAGGGCGCACCGCGGCCGTCTCGAAGGGCCGGCGCCGCCTGGCCGATCCCTCAGACCCACCCCGCCAGGTCCACCGGCCGGCGCAGGCCCATCTGCAGGTCCAGATAGGCCGGGTCCTCGGGCGGCAGGTGGCCGTGGCGGATCAGGAAGTCCATCACCACCAGGGCGCAGTTGAACTTGAAATCGTCGGTGTCGCGCACCGTCTCCACCACCCGCGCCAGGGGCCAGCGGTGGAAGGCCTCCACCTCGCCGTCGGTGTTGGCCGGGGTCACGTCGGCCGGCAGTTCCAGGTCATAGTTGAACAGGATGTCCCGGCGCAGGCCCTCGGGCCGCTCGACGATGTAGGAAATGGCGCCCACGGGCACGGCCTTGGCCGACAGGGCCTCGGGCAGGTCCGCCTCCTCGGCGCATTCCTTGATCACGTTTTCCATCAGGCCCAGGCCCGATGGCTGGCCGCCGGCCACCATCTGGTCCATCTTGCCGGGGCCCGACGGCTTGGTCAGGGCCCGCTTGCCCACCCACATGTGGGCGCCGTCGGCATCGTGGGTGAATCCGTTGATGTGCACGCCATAGCCCAGCACGCCGAAGGACGGCACGGCGCCCCGGTCCAGGTCGAATAGCACAGGGTCGGACCAGCCCGTGCCCACCACGTAGTATTCGCCCCGCCAGCGGCCGATCAGGCCGCGTTCGATCAGGCGCCGCACGGCGTCGCCCACGGCCTCGGTGCGGCGCTCGCGGCCCTCCAGCCCGTCGCGAAGCTGGATGCCGTTCCCCAGGGGGGTGAACACGTCCGCGTGGTCGGCCAGGCCCTTGACCATGTCGGGGGTCAGCAGGCCCACGGCGCGGCCGTCCACCACGAAGGGCCGATAGCCGGACAGATCGGCGGTGTTGCAGTCGGCGATGCGGTCCAGGTACGGCACGGTCCCTCCGTGGGATTGGGATCAGGCGGCGCGGGCCTCGCCCGCTTCGGCCGGGCGCTTTTCCGACGTCAGCACGCATTCCACCATGACGATCTGGCGCAGGGACTGGGCCAGCAGGTCGGCGGTGCGGGCGTCCACGTCGGGCACCTGGACGTCGATCTGAAGCTGGTCGCCGTCGTCGCCGCCCAGGCTGCTGTGGAGCTGGCTGGGCAGCAGGCCGCGCTTGGCGAACACCTGCACCACGCGCGGCATCACCGAACAGTCTGCGGCGGCATGGACGGAAAAGCAGGCGGTGGCGGGAACGGAAGTGGAGTCCGCAGGGGCGGCCCGGCGGGCCGAATGGGTCGACATGGTGTGAAGTCCTTCGAAACGAGATCTAAGCGGCAAACGGCAGGTGTTCCCGGCTCTCAACGGAGAACCGGGTTGGTAATCAGCCGAATGGCGATCGCGTTGAAGGAAGGATGGGTCATAACGGTGGCGATGATACAACAGCCCGTGGAAGGGTCAAGCCCCGGCCGGCCGATGCCGGCGCGGGGCGGCCATGCGCGAACGGAAAAGCCGCCCCATGGTCCGGCACCGTGGGTCCGGTTCCGTGGTCCGGGGTTCAGGCGGCGCTCTGCTTGTCCGCCGAGCGCTCCTTCGAGGCCTTCACATAGGCCTTGGCGCAGTGTTCGGCGCAATAGGGCTTGCCGGCAATGGCCGACCCGCCGCAGAAGTGGAAGTCGTCCGTGCCCGGCTCGCCGATGGGCCACGAGCACATGCCCG
>JAGREA010000162.1 GCA_020446745.1 Rhodobacterales bacterium
AAGGAAGTAGCCGAGCACCTGCGCCAGGTGAAGACCGTGGCCGCCGAGCTGGGCATCGGCTTCCTGGGCATGGGCTACAACCCCAAATGGCCGCGCGAGGACATGCCCTGGATGCCCAAGGGGCGCTACAAGATCATGCGCGAATACATGCCCAAGGTGGGCACCATGGGCCTGGAGATGATGCAGTCCACCTGCACGGTGCAGGTCAACCTGGACTTCTGCTCGGAAGCCTCGATGGTGCGCATGTTCCGCATCTCGCTGGCGCTGCAGCCCATCGCCACGGCCCTGTGGGCCAACTCGCCGTTCAAGAACGGGGTGCCGTCGGGCTTCCTGAGCTACCGCAGCCACACCTGGACCGACACCGACCCGGACCGCTGCGGCACCCTGCCGTTCGTGTTCGAGGACGGCTTCGGGTTCGAGCGCTATGTGGACTACATGCTCGACGTGCCCATGTACTTCGTGTACCGCGACGGCACCTATATCGACGCCTCGGGCCAGTCGTTCCGCGACTTCATGGCCGGCAAGCTGCCCGCCCTGCCGGGCGAATATCCGCGCCGGTCCGACTGGGTGGACCACCTGTCCACCGCCTTCCCCGAGGTGCGGCTGAAGACCTTCCTGGAAATGCGCGGCGCCGACGGCGGGCCCTGGGGGCGCCTGTGCGCCCTGCCGGCCTTCTGGACCGGGCTGCTGTACGACCAGGAGGCCCAGGACGCCGCCTGGGACGTGATCAAGGACTGGACGGCCGAGGACCACGCCACCCTGCGGGCCGAGGTGCCGCGCCTGGCCCTGAACACGCCGTTCCGCGACTCCTCGGTGGGCGACATCGCCCTGGACGTGCTGGAGATCGCCCACGACGGCCTGAAGCGCCGGGGGCGGCTGGACGGCGTGGGCCTGGACGAGACCCACTTCCTGAACCCCCTGTTCCAGATCGCCGAAAGCGGCTTCACCCCGGCCGAGGAACTGCTGGCCGCCTATGACCGGCGATGGCACGGATCCGTGGACCCGGTGTTCCGGGAATACGCCTACTAGGGAAAAACGGTCCAGGCGGAACCGACCCTTCGGGGCTCGCGTTGCTCGCACTTCAGGGTGAGGCTTTTCAATAGGTTGGGCCTCACGCTGAGGAGGCCGCGCAGCGGCCGTCTCGAAGCGCGCCTACTGGTCATCCAGGCGGGTGATCAGGGTCCGCAGCACCCGCTTCAGCACCGCCACCTCGTCGGCCGTGTGGGTGGACAGCACCCGGACCTCGTGGGCCTTGGCGTCGGCCAGCAGGCCGTCCACCAGGGCCCGGCCGGCGGCCGTGATGAACACCCGCACCTTGCGCCGGTCCCTGTCGATGGTCCGGCGTTCCACCAGGCCGTCGCGCTCCAGCCGGTCCACCACCTTGGTCAGGGTGGGCTGCTTGTACAGCACCACCCGGGCCAGGTCGCCGATGGTCATGCCGTCGCCGTCCGACAGGGTGGCCAGCACCCGCCAGTGGGCCACCGGCACCCCCTTGGCCACCACGTGGGCGTGGAACTGGGCGCTGATGGCGTGGCTGGCCCGGGCCAGCAGGTAGGGCAGGTAGTCGGCGACGAATCCCGGATCGGACTCCGAGGGGGACTCAGGCGGCGTCGGGGTGGGGGTGGGCGATACCATATCGGCCGGCATAATAAAGCAACGGATCGCCGTCGCCATAGTCGAAGGACAGCACCTGGCCGATGTGGATGGTGTGGTCGCCCCCGGCGTGGCGGGTGGCGGCCCGGCATTGGAACCGCGCCAGGCAGCCCGGCAGCAGCGGCGCGCCGCCGGCCCCGGGGGTCCAGGCCAGGCCGGCGAACTTGTCGCCCGGCCGGGCGAAGCGGTCCGACACCGCCTTCTGGTCCGCCGCCAGCACGTTGACGGCGAAGTGGCCGCAGGCATTGAAGGCCGGGGCCGAAGGCGCCGTGCCCGACAGGCTCCACAGCACCAGGGGCGGGTCCAGCGACACCGTGCTGAAGGAATTGGCCGTCAGCCCCACGGGATGGCCGCCGTCGTCCACGGTGGTGATGATGGTGATCCCCGTGGCGAACCGCCCCAGGGCGTTGCGCAGCTGGCGGGGGTCCAGGATGTCGGTCATGATGTATTTCAACTCTAAAAATATTCCTTTTCATATTATGTCGGGCTTGGTAAGAAGGGTCAATGCCGGAATGATAACCGGGGCCGACCGTCCGTCGGCCTGCGCAAGAACACCGCCAGGGAGAGCCCCATGCTGGCCGACCGCATCGAAGCCAAGTGGATCGATACCTTCGAAACCGCCTTCGGGCTGTGCAAGGTGCAGCCCGGGGACGCCGTGGCGATCCTGTCGGAAACCCAGTCCCGGGCGTTGAACGTGCACCTGGCCGAGCTGGCCCTGCTGCGCCTGGGCGCGCGGCCCTTCCACGTGGTGCTGCCCACGCCGCCGCAGCGGGCCCCGGTGCCCGTGCGCTCCACCGGCGCGTCCGACGCCCTGCGGGAACTGGAGCCGGCCATCGCCGCCCTGGCCGCCAGCGTGATGGTGGTGGACCTGACCGTGGAAGGCATGCTGCACGCGCCGGAACTGCCGCGCATCATCGGCAACGGGGCGCGGCTGTTCATGGTCTCCAACGAGCACCCGGAAGCCCTGGAACGCCTGCTGCCCGATCCGGCCCTGACGGAAAAGGTGAAGGCCGCCGTGAAGCGCTGCAAGGCCACCACCACCATGACCGTCACCTCGGCCGCCGGTACCGATTTGACCGTGGACATGACCGGCGCCGTCACCGCCGGGGTGTGGGGCTATTGCGACCGCCCGGGCACGGTGGCCCACTGGCCCGGCGGGGTGGTGGTCAGCTTCCCCCGGGCCGGCACGGTGAACGGCCGCCTGGTGCTGGACGCCGGCGACGTGAACCTGACCTTCAAGCGCTACCTGGAAAGCCCGGTGGCCCTGACCATCGTCGACGACTACGTGACCGCCATCGACGGCCAAGGCACCGACGCCGAGCTGATGCGCCGCTACTTCGCCGCCTGGGGCGACAAGGAAGCCTATGCCACCAGCCACGTGGGCTTCGGCATGAACCCGGCGGCGCGCTACGAGGCCCTGGCCATGTATGACCAGCGCGAGACCAATGGCACCGAGCTGCGGGCCTACGCCGGCAACTTCCTTTATTCCACCGGGGCCAACGAGTTCGCCAAGCGCTACACCCTGGGCCACTTCGACCTGCCCGTGGGCCACTGCACCATCGCCCTGGACGGCGACGCGGTGGTCATCGACGGCCGGCTGCAGGGGGACCTGGCGTGACCACCTTCGGCGCCCTGCACCACGCAGAGTCGGGCGCCGGGCCGGCGATCCTGTTCCTGCACGGCGTGGGCGGTGATGCCGCCAGCTGGGCGCCGCAACTGGCCAGCTTCGGCCGTACCCACCGGGCCATGGCCTGGGACATGCCGGGCTACGGCGCCTCGGACCCCCTGGAAAGCCCCACCTTCGCCGCCCTGGCCGACGCCTGCGTCACCCTGCTGGACCGCCAGGGGGTGGACCGCGCGCACCTGGTGGGCCATTCCATCGGCGGCATGGTGGCCCAGGAGGTGGCGGCCCGGCACCCGGACCGCCTGGCCTCGCTCACCCTGTCGGCCACCAGCCCCGCCTTCGGCAATCCGGACGGGGACTTTCAGAAAAAGTTCGTCGCCGCCCGCCTGAAGCCCCTGGCCGAGGGCCGGACCATGGCCGAGATCGCCCGGGACGTGGTGCCCCGCCTGGTCGGCCCCGACGCCGATCCGGCCGGGGTGGCCGCCGCCGTGGCCAGCATGTCGCGGGTGCCCGAGGCCACCTACCGGGCCATGGTGGAACTGATCGTCACCTTCGACCGCCGCGACACCCTGGGCGCCATCGCCGCCCCCTGCCTGGTGCTGGCCGGCGAGACCGACGCCCAGGCCCCGGCGCCGATGATGGAACGCATGGCCGGGAAGATCCCCGGCGCCCTGTTCACCTGCATCCCGGGGGCCGGCCACCTGGCCAACCTGGAACGCCCGGCGGCCTTCGATGCCGCCCTGACCGATTTTCTGACCCGCCTTTCGGGAGACTGACCATGCCGTTCGACGCCGATACCCCCGACGCCCCCATCTTCGACCCCGTGGCCTTCCGCCTGACCGACAAGCAGGCCCGCCTGACGGCCCTGGCCCGCCAGATCGGCCAGGAGAAGTTCGCCCCCCGGGCCGACCAGTGGGACCGCGACGCCGTGTTCCCCATGCAGAACTACAAGGACATGCACACGGCCGGGCTGCTGGGCGTGTGCGTGCCCGAGGCCAACGGCGGCCACGGCGCCGACTACATGACCTACATGATGACGGCGGCGGAAATCGGCCGCTACTGCGGCGCCACGGCCCTGACCTGGAACATGCACGTGTGCTCGTGCCTGTGGACCGGCGCCCTGGCCGACGACCTGGAGATGACCGACGACCAGCGCGCCAGCCACGAACGGCGCCGGGCCATCCATTACGCCCGCATCATCGACGACGGCGCCATCTACGCCCAGCCGTTTTCCGAAGGCGGCGCGGCGGCGGCGGGCTTCCAGCCCTTCGGCACCACGGCCACCCGGGTGGACGGCGGCTGGCTGATCAACGGCAAGAAGATCTTCGCCTCCCTGGCCGGCTCGGCCGACTACTACGGCGTGCTGTGCACCGAGAAGAAGGAGAACCTGAGCCGCGCCGACACCATGTACATGGCCGTGCCGGCGGACGCCGAGGGCGTGACGGTGATGGGCGACTGGGATCCGCTGGGCATGCGCGGCACCGTGTCGCGCAACCTGCTGTTCGAGAACGTGTTCGTGCCCGACGACGCGGCCCTGATGCCCACCGGCGTCTACTTCCAGGCGGCCAGCAAGTGGCCCCACATGTTCATGACCCTGACCCCCACCTACATGGGCATCGCCCAGGCGGCCTATGACTTCACGGTGAAATACCTGCGCGGCGAGGTGCCGGGCACGCCGCCGGTGAAGCGGCGCATGTACCCCACCAAGCAGCACGCCGTGGCCGACATGCGGATCATGCTGGAACAGACCAAGGCCCTGTGGTTCCAGGTGATCTCGGAGGCCCGGGCCAACCCGACCAAGGAACAGGTGCTGCGCGCCTATGCCGCCCAGTACACGGTGATGGAGAACGCCAACGAGCTGAGCCAGCTGGCCATCCGCACCTGCGGCGGCCAGTCCATGCTGAAATCCCTGCCGCTGGAGCGCCTGTACCGCGACAGCCGCTGCGGCTCGCTCATGTTGCCCTGGACGGCGGAGCTGTGCGTGGACAGACTGGGACGGGAAGCCCTGTACGAGAAGGGGGAGAGCGACGACTGATGGACCTGTCGTCCTGGATCGACGCCCACGCCGAATTCGATCCGGCCAAGCCGGCGCTGCGCTATGAAGGCATGGAACTCACCTACGGCGATTTCGCCGCGGGCATCCATGCCATGGCCCGGGTGCTGAAGCACCGCCACGGGGTGGGGCGCGGCGACCGGGTGGCCTACCTGGGCCTGAACAGCCCCCAGTTCCTGCTGCTGCTGTTCGCCTGCGCCCGCCTGGGGGCCCTGTTCATTCCCCTGAACTGGCGCCTGGCCGGACCCGAGCACGTGTTCATCCTGACCGATTCCACGGCCAAGGTGCTGGTGGTGGAAGACGAATTCCGGGCCCACGTGGAGGCCTTCCGCGACGGTATCGAGGACTGCGCCTTCGTGGCCGGCGACTTCGCCGACCCGGCCTGGGAAACCCTGGACGACGACCCGGGTCCCGGCGTTGACGACCGCAACCCCCACGTGGACCGCGACACGCCGCTGCTGCTGGTCTACACGTCGGGCACCACGGGCCACCCCAAGGGCGCGGTGCTGACCCAGGACGCCCTGTTCTGGAACGCGCTGAACAGCCTGCACTGCCACGACATGACCAGCGCCGATCACATCCTGACGGTGCTGCCCATGTTCCACGTGGGCGGCCTGAACATCCAGACCACCCCGGCGCTGTACGCCGGGGCCACGGTGACCATCCACCGCAAGTTCGACCCCGTGGCCACCCTGCGGGCCATCGCCCGGGACCGGCCGACCCTGACGGTCCAGGTGCCGGCCACCATGGCGGCCCTGATCGCCTTGCCGGACTGGGCCGACGCCGACCTTTCGTCCCTGCGGGCCATGACCACGGGCTCGTCCATCGTGCCCCGGCCCCTGCTGGCCGCCTTCAACGACCGGGGCGTGCCGGCGCTGCAGGTCTACGGTTCCACGGAAACGGCGCCGGTGGCCGTGTACCTGCGGGCCGCCGACGCGGCGCGCAAGGAGGGTTCGGTGGGCAAGACGGCCCTGCACGGGGACCTGCGCATCGTCGACGACGCGGGCCGCGACGTGGCACCCGGCCAGTCCGGCGAGCTGTGGGTGCGGGGCGGCAACGTCATGTACGAATACTGGGGCAACGAGAAGGCCACCCAGGAGGCCCTGCGGGACGGCTGGTACCACACCGGCGACGTGGGCTACCGCGACGACGAGGGCTTCGTCTACATCAACGACCGCAAGAAGGACATGATCATCTCGGGCGGCGAGAACATCTATCCGGCCGAGCTGGAGGCGGTGCTGCACGCCATGGACGACCTGGCCGACGCCGTGGTGGTGGGCCGGCCCGACCCCCGGTGGGGCGAGGTGCCGGTGGCCGTGGTGGTGCCGGGCATGGGCGTGGAAGTGACCCGCGACGAGATTCTGGGCCGCTTCGACGGCCGCCTGGCCCGCTTCAAGCACCCCAAGGACGTGGTGTTCGTGAACACCCTGCCACGCAACGTGATGGGCAAGGTTCTGAAGTTCGAAGTGCGCGAGATGGTCGCGGACACCCCCGCGGCGTGAGGCGGGGAAAAATCGGCAAAAAAATGCCGATTTAAGCCCCGAATCGGCGATCTGTTCGATGACAGAACGGATCTTTGTCTGTAAGTTAGGCGCAATCAACGCGCTGCATATGCCCCGGAAGCGGGCCAATAGAGAGCACACCAAGCTGTTTCATTCCAAGGGAGGTAACCCCATGAACAAGATGCTTGTCGGCGCCACCGCCGCCATCCTGACGGCCGTCGGACTGACCGCCGCCAGTGGCGCGCACGCCACCACCCTGACGTTTTCCAACTGGCTGCCGCCGTCGCACCCCATCACCACCAAGATGATCGAGCCCTGGGCCGCGAACGTGGCCAAGGCCACCGACGGCCGGGTCACCGTGAAGGTGCTGGCCAAGCCCATGGGCAAGCCGCCGGCCCACTTCGACATCGCCAAGGACGGCCTGGCCGACGTGACCCTGGGCGTCCACGGCTACCAGCCCGGCCGCTTCCTGCTGACCCAGGCCGCCGAAATGCCGTTCCTGGGCGAAAGCGCCACGGACACCTCGGTGGCCTACTGGCGTATCTACAAGAAGTACCTGGAAAAGGCCGGCGAGCACAAAGGCGTGAAGGTGCTGTCCATCTTCACCCACGGCCCGGGCAACATCTTCAACGCCAAGCGGCCCATCAACACCCTGTCCGACCTGGACGGCCTGAAGATCCGCGTGGGCGGCGGCGTGGTCAACGAGGTGGCCAAGGCCCTGGGCGTGACCGCCCTGCTGAAGCCGGCCACCAAGTCCTACGAGCTGATGTCCAACGGCGTGGCCGACGGCGTGTTCTTCCCCAAGGAATCCATCCGCTCGTTCAAGCTCACCAAGCTGGTGCGCTATGCCACCATGGTGCCCGGCGGGCTGTACAACACCAGCTTCTTCCTGGTCATGAACCCCGGTGCCTTCGACAAGCTGCCGGCGGCCGACCAGAAGGCCATCATGTCGGTGTCGGGCGAGGCCTTCGCGCGTCTAGCCGGCCAGGGCTGGGACAGCGCCGACGCCTGGGGCGTCGAGGGCATGCAGGCCGACGGCATCCAGATCCAGAACGCCTCGCCGGCGCTGATCGACCAGATCCGCCGCAAGACCGCCGGCATCGAATCCGCCTGGGTTGAGGCCGTAAAGGCCAAGGGCATCGACGGCGAAGCCGTGATGCGCGACCTGCGGGCCGAGATCAAGAAGGTTCAGGCTGGAAATTGAACGCCATCCTTCATCTGAGCGACCGGGCCATCGTCGTGGTGGCCCGGCTGCTTGGCGGCCTGGCCGCCGTTCTGCTGTTCTGCATGATGACGCTGACCTTCGTCGACGTCATCGGACGGTACTTCTTCAGCCTGCCCGTGCCCGGCGGGTTCGAGATGACCGAACTGATGATGGCGACCCTGATTTTCGCCGGCCTGCCCCTGGTGACCGTGTACGACGAGCACATCGTCGTCGACCTGTTCGATTTCATCGTCCCGCATCGGGCGCGGGCCTTCCGCGATGCCGCCGTGACCCTGGTCTGCGCCCTGGCCATGGGCGTGATCAGCAACGAGCTGGCCATCAAGGCGACGGAAGAGGTGGACTATGGCGACGTGACCGCCGTGCTGCTGATTCCCATGGCGCCGTTTACCTATTTCATGAGCGTGATGACCGGGTTCACCTGCCTGCTGCTGGTGGTCTATGGTCTCGCCCTGGCGGTGCGCCGGCCCCTGGCGCGCGGCGAACACTTCGACCAATCCTGAATCCCGGATAGTTTTCGAGGCCCCCGGTGCTGGAATCCCTGATCGGCTTCGCCGTCCTGCTGTTCTTGATCGCCATCAAGGTGCCCATCGCCTTCGCCATGGGCCTGGTGGGTTTTGTCGGTTTCGGCCTGCTGAACAGCTTTCCGGCCGCCTTCAAGCTGGCCTCGTCGGTGACCTACGAGACCGGCCTGTCCTATGGCCTGTCGGTGGTGCCCCTGTTCATCCTGATGGGCAACTTCGTCACCCGCGCCGGCCTGTCGGACGAGCTGTACGGGGCCTCCAACGCCTTCCTGGGCCACCGCAAGGGCGGCCTGTCCATGGCCACCGTGGTGGCCTGCGGCGGGTTCAGCGCCGTGTGCGGGTCCAGCCTGGCCACGGCGGCCACCATGGCCAAGGTGGCCATGCCGTCCATGCGCAAGTTCGGCTATGCCGACAGCCTGGCCACGGGCTCCATCGCCGCCGGCGGCACCCTGGGCATCCTGATCCCGCCCAGCGTGATCCTGGTCATCTACGGCATCATGACCGAACAGGACATCGGCAAGCTGTTCATGGCCGGCGTGATGCCGGGCCTGCTGGGCATCCTGTGCTACCTGGGCGCCGTGCAGGCGACCATCATGCTGAACCCCGAGGCCGGGCCGCGCGGCGAGCGGGTGTCGTGGTCCGACCGCTTCAAGGCCCTGCGCGGCATCTGGGGCGTGCTGCTGCTGTTCCTGCTGGTCATGGGCGGCATCTACGGCGGCGTGTTCACCCCCACCGAGGCCGCCGGCGTGGGCGCCAGCGGGGCCTTCTTCTTCGCCCTGCTGCGCCGCCGCCTGACCTGGGGCGTGATGGCCGAGGTGCTGGGCGACACGGTGCGCAGCACGGCGATGATCTTCAGCGTGCTGATCGGCGCCCTGATGTTCTCGCTGTTCATCAACCTGGCCGACCTGCCCACGGCCCTGTCCGACATGGTCATGTCCATGAACGTGCCGCCCATGGGCGTGATGCTGATGATCATCGCCGTCTACGTGGTGCTGGGCACGGTGCTGGAAAGCCTGTCCATGATCCTGCTGACGGTGCCGGTGTTCTATCCCCTGGTGTCGGGCATGGTGTTCCCCGGGGTGGACCCGCAAATGGTGCTGATCTGGTTCGGCATCGTGGTGGTGGTGGTGACCGAGATCAGCCTGATCACGCCCCCCGTGGGGCTGAACGTGTTCGTGCTGAAGGGCGTCCTGCCCGAGGTGCGCACCAGCACCATCTTCAAGGGCGTGACGCCGTTCTGGATCGCCGACATCGTGCGCCTGACCCTGCTGGTGGTGTTCCCCTGGGTCACCCTGTGGCTGCCCTCGGTGATGGGCAACTGACTCCGGCGCGGGCAAGTTGTGCCGTCCGTCCGGCAGATTTTGCCGGGCCGGCACGCACCTCGCCCCAGTCTAAAGGGTTCCACAGCATGCCCCGGGCCCGGTTAACGGCGGGTTAAGGCCGCCGGCCTTTCTGTCAGCATTCTTGGCAAGCCCCTTGCAAGGTCCCCCGTGCCTTCAACGGACCCCGGGGGACCTGGCCCATGGATATCTGTGTTTCCGGCGGATCGCCGTCCGGCCTGGTGACGGCCGCCTGCCTGGCCACCGACGGCCACCGGGTGATCCTGGTGGACGGCGACGCGGCCACCCTGGCCACCGTGCAGGACGGCCGCGTGCCGGTGGAAAACGCCCCGGCCGGCCACGGTGCCGCCGAGGAACCGGGCCTGGAGCGCCTGCTGCGCGGCGCCGTGTCGTGGGGCCGCCTGCTGGCCGTGGACGACCTGGCCTGGGCCGCGCGGCGCTCGACCCTGACCGTGGTGTGCCCGCCGGTGCGCCGCCCGGCGCCGGACCACGACCTGCTGCGGGCGGTGATGGAAACCCTGGGCGCCGCCCTGCGCGACGGCACGGACCCCCACCGGGTGGTATTGCGCTGGCCCACGGTGCCGGGCACGGCCCGGGCCGTGGCCATGCCGGCCCTGGCGGCGGCCGCCGGCCGGCCCGTGGACCCCCTGGCCGGTCCGCTGGCCCTGAACCTGATCGTCCAGCCCGACCTGACGCGCCCCGGCCGGGCCATCCACGACTACCACAACCCGTCCCTGGTGCTGCTGGGCGGGGCCTCCGACGCCGACCGGGACCTGCTGCTGGGCCTGCGCGGCCCCGGCGCGTGTCCGGTCCACATGCTGGACCGGGACACGGCCGAGGCCGCCGCCGCCGTGCTGGGGGCCTGGCGCGCCGTGGTGGCCGGGTTCGCCGCCGAGGTGGGCTCCATCACCCGCTCGGCCGGCATCGACGGCACGGCCCTGCTGGGCCTGGTGGCGGCCGACGGCCGTCCGGCCACGGCGGCCTCCGAGGGCATCGAGGCCCTGGTGTGCCTGGGCGCCGCCACCGGCACGCCGTCGCCCCTGCTGGATGCCGTGCGCGGCCCCTGGAACGCCGACAGCGTGATCCTGCCGGGCCGCCTGTCATGACCGGCCCTTCCATCTCCCTGGAAACCCTGGCCCAGCGGGCCTTCGCCCGCTCGCGCCAGCCCATCGCCGTGGAATGGAACGGCCAGGCCCACCGGGCCACCGACTGGTCGCCCGGCGGCTTCCGGGTGGATGGCCTGGCGCCGG
>JAGREA010000163.1 GCA_020446745.1 Rhodobacterales bacterium
GCACGCAGCCCTGGCCGTTGGCCCCCATGAAGGCCACGGTGTCGCCCGGCGTCACGCCGGCCCGGGCCAGCAGGGCGGCGTGGCGGGCCGCCGCCTGTCGGGCCTCGCCATAGGTCAGGCTGCGCCCCGTTTCGGGGAAGATCAGGAACGGCTGGTCGCCGCGCAGGGCGGCGTGGCGGTCCAGCACGTCGCGGGCCGACAGGCCGGCCTGGACCTCGCCCGTCCGCAGGATGTCGGGCGGGCCCCAGGTAAACGGGTCGTCCGCCACCGTCATCGGCCCACCTCGGCCCAGTAGTCGCTGAACAGGTCCGCCAGGTCCGGCTCGGCGGCCGGGATGGTGCGCACCACCCGGGTGATGTTCATGAAGTGGCGGTAGTTCAGGTTGTCGCTGATGGAATTTCCGCCCCAACTGCCGCAGCCCATGGACAGCGAGAACGGCATGCCGTTGTCGAACGACCCGCCGGTGGCGAAGCAGTGGGCCTGGTTGACGATGACCCGGCAGGTGGGCAGGGTCAGCCCCAGCTCCAGCGGCCGGTCCGGGTGGGTGGTGTGGATGCCCAGCGAATGGCCGCCGCCCTGGTGGTTCAGCAGGTCGGTGGCCCGGGCCACGGCGCCGGCATAGTCGGCGGCCCGGTAGACGGTCAGCACCAGGGACATCTTCTCGCCCGAATAGGGATGGTCCGGCCCCACGCCGTCGTCGGCCACCATGAAGAAGCGCGTGCCCTCGGGCGCGGCGATGCCGGCGGCCTGGGCCAGCACCGGCAGGTCCTGGGCCAGCAGGGCGCCGTTCAGCCGGCCCTCGGGCCACAGGGTGGCGGTCAGTCGCGCCGTGTCGTCGGGCCCCAGCATCATCCCGCCTTCGGCCGCCAGGGCGGCCATCATGGCGTCGTAGCGGTCGTCCACCACGATCAGGCTGTTTTCCGACGAGCACGAAGTGGCGTTGTCGAAGGTCTTGGACTGGCGGATCTTGCGGGCCGCGTCGGCCAGGTGGGCGGTCTCGTCGACGATCACCGCCACGTTGCCGGCCCCCACCCCGATGGCCGGGGTGCCGCTGGAATAGGCGTTGCGCACGTTGCGCTGCGAACCGGTGACCACCACCTGGTCCACCACCCGCATCAGGTGTTCGGTGTCGGCCTTGGTGGTGGGGCGCGGCATCTGGATGACGATGTCGCGGGGCGCGCCCACCTTGTCCAGCTCGGCGTGCATGTGGGCCAGCAGCTGGGCGCAGGCCTCTTCCCCCTTGGGCGAGGGCGCCAGGACGACGGCGTTGCGGCACTTCACCGCGTTGATGGCGTTGTTGGTGGGCGTGGCCAGGGGGTTGGTGGACGGCACGATGGCCCCCACCACGCCCAGGGGCCGGGCGATTTCCACCAGGCCCTTGGCCGGGTCCTCGTGGATCACGCCCACGGTGCGGGCACCCTGAAGGTCGCGCAGCAGGCCCAGGGTCTTGCGGTGGTTCTTGCGGATCTTGTCTTCCACGCTGCCCAGCCCGGTGGTGCGCACGGCCAGTTCGGCCAGGCGCCGGTTGCGCTCGGGCTCCATCAGGGCCCAGGCCAGGGCCTGCACGGCCCGGTCCACGCGCGCCTGGTCGAAGGTCTCGAACACCTTCTGGGCGGCCCGCGCCCGGGCGACCACGGCATCGACGTGGCTTGTATCCGGCTTGTTCCCGTCCACCGTTTCGTTCTCCTTGTACGGTCTGTTGGGTGGGGCCGGCCGGCCCGGAGCCCGCCAGGGGCCCGGGCCGGCCGGGGGACTCAGTTCTGCTTCAGGTCCTTCAGCAGCTCGGTCAGGAAGGCCTGACGCTCGGCCCACATGGCCTTCACCTGGTCGCGGTTCATCACCCGCACGGGCGAGCCGCCGGCCTTCATCTGCTTCTTCACCCGGGCGTCGTCGAACATCTTGGGCACGGCGTCGGCCAGCACGTCGATCACCGCCTGGGGCGTGCCCTTGCGCACCATGATACCCCGGAAGTTGACGCTGGAATCATCCACGTCGAAGCCCTGCTCCTTGAAGGTGGGCACGTCGGGCAGGAAGTCCTTGTCGCGCTCCAGGTCGGCGATGCCCAGGATCTTCAGGTTGTCGCGGCTGCGGTAGGCGTCGGACAGGTTGTTGACGCCGGCCATGACCTGGCCGCCCAGCACCGACTTCAGGGCCGGGGCGCCGCCCTTGTGGGGCACGTACTTCAGCTCGGCCCCGGCGGCCTTCTGGATCTGCAGGAAGGCGATGTGATGGCCCACGTACAGGCCGGCGCCCGACACCGTCACCTTGCCCGGGTTGGCCTTGGCATAGGCCACCATGTCGGCCACGGAATTGAACGGGCTGTCCTTGTTCACCACGAACACCGCCGGGTCGGCGCCCCAGTTGCCCACGGGCTCCAGGTTGCCGATGGTGTACTTGGTGTCGAACACGATGGACTGGGCGATGAAGTGGGGCACGTTGTAGGCCGCCATCTCGTAGCCGTCGGTCTTGGCCTTGCTGGCGAACTGGTTCCAGCCCACCTTGCCGCCGGCGCCGGGCCGGTTGAGGATGACGATGGGCTGCTTCAGGTACTTGTCGTCGGCCGCCATCATGGTGACGATGCGGGCCTGGAAGTCGGTGGCGCCGCCGGGGCTGTAGGCCACCATCAGGCTGACCGGATGGTCGGGAAACGCATCGGCCAGGGCCGGGCCGGCGGCCAGGCCCAGGCCGAAGGAGACGCCGGCCGCGGCGAAGGCGGCGGCGCCCAAGGTCTTGATCATCGAACGGCGTTGCATGGTCTTTCCTCCCTGAAGGTTCTTGTTGAAGACGCGGTTACAGGAAAATTCCGCGGGGCGCCTGCACCCGCAGAAGCTGGTCGAACAGCAGGTAGATGACGATCATGAAGCCCAGGGCCGAGGCCCCGCGCACCATCAGCAGCCGGGGGCTGCGCCCGGCGGGATCGTACAGCACGGCCAGGGCGGCGAAGATCAGCGCGCCGCTCAGGTAGAAGCCCAGGGTGTCGGCCACCAGCACGTACAGCACGATCAACCCCAGGCCCAGGGCCAGGTTGCGCACCTGGACCCAGCCCAGTTCCTCGTTCATCAGGCTGGCGCCCAGGGCGTAGCAGCTGAACAGCCCGGCCATGGCGCACAGGGCCATGGCCACGGCGATGACCTGGGGAAACAGGTAGGCGCCGTCCTGGTCGGCCGTGAAGCTGATCCAGATCAGCGCCACGGCGGCGGCCAGAACCAGGGCTTCCGGCGGAAACGTGGGGCGCGGCATGCGCTTGCGCAGGTCCATGTGGCGGATCACCTTGCGCCGCCGCACCTCCATGACCACGGAATAGGCCACCGAGGCCAGGCAGACGCCGATGAGCACCAGGTTCAGGGTGCCGGTCAGGAAATAGGCCGCCAGGCCGTCCTGGCTGTCGGCGATGATGGCGCCCTGCACGTAGTTGGTTTCGGCGATGGGGCCCAGCACGATGCCCAGCACCAGCGGCGCGCTGGAAAACTTGTACTTGCCCAGCCAGTACATGGCCACGCCCAGCACCAGCATGACGATGACGTCGGAATAGGAATGCTGCACGCTGAAGGTGCCGAACAGGGCCAGCACCGTGACCGCCCCGGCCAGCACCGATTCGGGGATGCGGATCACCTGCGCCGCCACGCGGCTGAGCCCGATGCCGAACACCACCATCAGGATCTGGCCCACCAGCAGGGAATCGATGAAGGTCCAGGCCACGTCGGGGTAGTCGTTGAACAGGTTCGGCCCCGGGAAGATGCCGTGGATCAGCAGGCCGCCCAGCAGCACCGCCGCCGTGGGGCTGCCCGGCACGGAAAGGGTCAACAGCGGCACCAGGGACGGGCCGACCATGGCGTTGTTGGCGCTTTCGGCGGCGATCACGCCCTCGGACTCGCCCTTGCCGAAGGCGTCGGGGTTGCGGCTCAGCTTGCGGGTCTGGTCATAGGCCACCAGGCCGGCGATCTGGCCGCCGGCGCCGGGAATCAGGCCGACGATGATGCCCACCACCGAACCGATGGTCAGGGCCTTCACCTTGCCGATGCAGATGCGCAGCGAGGTGCCGAAGGACTGGGGCTGGATGTCGAACAGGTTGGTGTTGCGCTTGGCCCGGCCCTTTTCCAGGATCGCCAGCACCTGGGGAATGGCGAACAGGCCGATCAGGGCGGCGATCACGTTGATGCCCCCTTCCAGGTGGCTGGAAAACACGAACCGTTCCACGCCCTGGATCTCGTCGTAGCCGATGGTCGAGATCCACAGGCCGATGCAGCCGGCGATCATGCCCCGGATCAGCGACCCGCCGGCATCCAGCGAGGCGATCACGGTGACCCCCAGGATGGCGATCCAGAACATGTGGCTGGGCCCGAAACTGAGCGCCCAGCCGGCCAGCATGGGGGTGAAGAAGATCAGCACGAAAATGCCCAGCACCCCGCCGATGCCGGAACTGATGAAGCAGTAGTGCAGGGCCTCGGCGGCGCGCCCCTGCTGGGCCATCACGTGGCCGTCCAGGGTGGTCGCGATGTTGGCCGGGGCGCCGGGGATCTTCAGCAGGATGGCGCTGACCGCCCCGCCGGCCACGGTGGAGGTATAGGCCGCCCCCAGCAGGATCAGGCCCGAGGCCGGCTCCATGTGGAAGGTGAACGGAATCAGCAGCGCCACGGCCATGGTGGGGCTCAGCCCCGGCGTCGCCCCCAGCAGCAGTCCCCCCACCGTGCCCAGCAGCAGGAACAGGGCGTTCAGGGGGGTGAAGACCTCACCGAAGTAGGTCAGAAACTCCATGGATGCGTTCCGCGGCCCGGTTGTGGCGAAAGGGCGCCCATCATCATGCAAACGTTTTCATCTGTCAACGCCGCCCGGCCGGTTTTCCCGGATGTTACCGATAAACGGCACAATATATGATGCTTCTTCAACCCTGGTGGGGGGTACGCCCGCGCGGGTCGGCTTGTCCTTTTGACATGATGAAAACCTTTTCAGAAACGCGCTTCCGAGGCCGCCGCGAGCCGGCGGCCGGGGGGACCGGCGGTGCTTTGCCGCAGCGCAACATCGTGCTAAATCATGCAGTGACCGTCGCATCGCCCGGTCCCAAGCCCGCCACAACCGAAAATCCCAGGAGGAGACCATGGCCCTTCCGCGCCCGCGCCGCAGCGTCCTCTACATGCCCGGGTCCAACGCCCGCGCCCTCGAGAAAGCGAAGACCCTTCCCGTGGATGCCCTGATCCTGGACCTGGAGGACGCCGTGGCGCCCGAGGTGAAGGCCGAGGCCCGCGAGCAGGTGGCGGCCGCTGTGAAGACCCGGTCCTACGGCCACCGCGAGGTGGTGATGCGCATCAACGGCCTGGACACCCCCTGGGGCGCCGACGACCTGAAGGCCGCCGCCGCCGCGGCGCCCGACGCGGTGCTGATCCCCAAGGTCTCCACCGCCGACGACATCGCCCAGGTGGCCGAGGTCCTGAACCGCTCGGGCACGCCCGAAACCACCACCACCTGGGCGATGATGGAAAGCCCCCTGGCGGTGCTGGACCCCCTGGGCGTCACCAAGGCGGCCCGCGACCCGTCCAACCGCCTGTCCTGCCTGGTCATGGGCACCAACGACCTGGCCAAGGAAACCCGCATGCGCATCATCCCCGGCCGGGCCAACATGATGGGCTGGCTGGCCGACTGCGTGATCGCCGCCCGGGCCATGGGGGTGGACATCCTGGACGGCGTCTACAACGACTTCCGCAACGACGACGGTCTGAAAGAGGAATGCGACCAGGGCCGCGACCTGGGCATGAACGGCAAGACGCTGATCCACCCGGGCCAGGTGGCCATCTGCAACGCCGCCTTCTCGCCGTCCGAGGCCGAGGTGGCCGACGCCCGGGCCATCATCGAGGCCTTCGACCTGCCGGAAAACCGCGACAAGGCGGCCATCAACCTGAACGGCCGCATGGTGGAACGCCTGCACGCCGAGATCGCCCAGCGGGTGGTGGACCTGGCCGACGCCATCGCGGCCCAGGGATGACGACACCCCGGACGGCCCCATGACGGCGGCGGACTCGCCCGCAGCGTTCCGCCGCGTCGTCTGGCCGCTGGCGGTGGGCCAGACCATCGTCTGGGCCGGCCTGTACTATGTCTTCCCGGCCCTGATCCTGGTGTGGGAGCGGGACCTGGGGTGGTCCAAGACCGAACTGTCCACGGCCTTCACCGGGTCCCTGGTGGTATCGGCCCTGATGGCCTCGGTCATGGGCCACCTGATTGACCGCGGCCATGGGCGCCGGGTGCTGGTGGGCTCGGCCGTCCTGGGGGCCGGGCTCATGGCCCTGCTGTCCCAGGTGACGGCCCTGTGGCAGTTCCTCGCCCTGTGGGCGGCCCTCGGCGTGGCCCTTTCCGGATCCCTGTACGAACCCTGTTTCGCCCTGCTGACCCGCACCATGGGGGCCCAGGCGCGGCGCGCCATCACCCGCGTCACCCTGGTGGCCGGCCTGGCCGGCACCGTGTCGTTCCCCAGCGCCCACGCCCTGGTGGACCTGGTGGGCTGGCGCGGCACCACCCTGGTGTTCGCCGCCGCGGTGCTGCTGGTCTCGGTGCCGCTGACCTGGTACGGCGCCGGCCGCGCCCTGGCCTACGGAGCCCGGGCCGAACCCGCCGGCCCCCACGCCCACGACCCGCGCCCGGCCCGCCACCTGCTGGCCACGCCGGTGTTCTGGCTGCTGGCCCTGGCCTTCATGACCCTGTCCATCAACCACGGCATGCTGCTGACCCACCTGCTGCCCATCCTGGACGACCGGGGCGTGGGCCGCGACGCCGCCGTGTTCGCCGCCTCGATGATCGGCCCCATGCAGGTGGCCGGGCGCCTGGCGATGATCCTGGCCGAACGGCGCCTGCCCATGCTGGCCATCGCCCGGGGCATCTACGTGGTCACCATCCTGGCCACCGTCTGCCTGTGGCTGGCGGGCGGCGGCAGCGCCGCCACGGGCGCCACGGCCGGGGCCCTGGGCCTGGTGGTGGCCTTCGTGGTGCTGCAGGGGTCGGGCTGGGGCATCACCAGCATCGCCCGCCCGGTGGTGGTGGCCGAGCTGATGGGCCGCACCCACTTCGGCGCCGTGTCGGGCATGCTGGCGGTGTCGTTCGTCGGCGGCTCGGCGGCGGCGCCCACCATCGCCGCCCTGCTGCGCGACGCCGGCGGCTACGACCGGGTGATCACCACGGTCATGGGCCTGGCCGTGGTGGGCTTCATCGCCCTGGCCCTGGCCGCCCGGGCGGCCCGGGCGCGGGGAATGGGCTGACGGCCCAAGGCCGGCTATTCCAGAGGTTCGAAGGTCAAGCCCCGATCACTGAAATTTTCGGCACCGCAGATGAACAGGCCGGTATCGGAATTAAGGTACATGTTGCCTCGGACGGCCTTGGTGGTGGCGTCCATGCGGATCCAGCCGTTCTTTCCGTGATCGATGGAATTGATGATCACGTCCTCACCGATTTGTCTTTTGTCCTTTTCATAGTTTCCGCCGACACTTGTCGCGACGATACAGCGCTCGGCGATCAGCCGCTTGAACTGCTGCGCTTCCGGCGTCATCAGGCCCGTATGGGCCTGGCAGCCGGCCACCATGGCGGCCAGCGCCGCCAATGCGAACATCCGCTGCATAGCTCGTCCCCCCATGTCCCCCGTTGGCGAACGGCGCCGTGCACCATCCGCCCCTGGGGACGAGTCTAGCGCAAGGGCCGGCCGCCGGCCACGGATTCATGCCCGTTTTGGTGCACTTGCATAAAATAGTATACAACCGGGAATGTCCGGCATGGAGACGGAGACCGGTAAGGCCTACAGCAGGTCCCGCAGCATGGCCACCAGGGGCACGTCGGCCGGCGGCATGGGCAGTCGGTGCATGCGGGCCGGCTTCACCCAGTTCAGGATCTGTCCTTCCATGGGCGTCACCGTGCCTTTCCACTGGCGGCACACGTACAGCGGCATCATCAGGTGGAATTCGGGATAGGTGTATGAGGCGAAGGTGAAGGGCGCCAGGCAGCTGTCGGTGATGTCGATGCCCAGTTCCTCGCGCAGTTCCCGCACCAGGGCCCGTTCGGGCGTTTCGCCGGCGTGCACCTTGCCGCCGGGGAATTCCCACAGGCCGGCCATGGGCTTGCCCTCGGGCCGCTTGGCCAGCAGCACCCGGCCGTCGGCGTCCACCAGGGCCACGGCGGCCACCAGCAGGATGCGCAGGCGTTCCGCCAACAGGGCCCGGTAGTCGCCCTCGGTCAGGGCGCGGACCTCCAGGTCCACGGGCTCGCCGCGGGCCGTCTGCTCCTCCCGCCGGGCGCCGACCACCCGGAAGCCGGCCTTTTCCTGCACCCGTATGGAAGCCGCGTTCTCGGCCATGGCGGCGGCCAGCACCCGTTCCGCCCCCAGCCGGTCGAAGGCGTAGTCCAGCAGTGCCCAGAGCGCCGTGGAGGCATGGCCCCGGCCCCAGAACGGCCGGCCGATCCAGAACCCCACCTCGCCCTCGCGCCGGGCGCCGTCCAGCAGGCGGAGCGTGATCACCCCTACCAGGCGGGCCGGCGGGTCCAGCACCAGGGGGTCGGCTTCCGGGTCCACCTCCAGCACCGCCAGGGTCACCGCCTCGCCGGTCTGCATGCGGGTCCGTTCCTGGGCGATCCAGGCCTTGGCCGACGACAGGTCGTAGGGGTGGGGGATGTGGGTGGTGGTGCGTGCCACCTCCCAGTCGCTCACCAGGTCGGTGACCGCCGGGCCGTCGTCGAATTCGATGGGGCGCAGCAGCAGCCCGTCGGCCCGCAGCGGGAAGACGGCCATGCACCCCGTATCGTCAAGACCGGTAATCGGCATTGATGTCGATGTATCCGTGGGTCAGGTCGCAGGTCCACACCGTGGCGGCGCCGGCGCCCACGCCCACGTCCACGGCGATGGTGATGTCCTGGCCCTTCATGTGGGCGGCCACGGGGGCCTCGTCATAGTTGGCCACGGCGGCGCCGTCGCGGGCGATGGTCACCCCGCCCATGGCGATGGACAGGCGGTCGCGGTCCGCCGCCTCGCCGGCCTTGCCCACGGCCATGACGATGCGGCCCCAGTTGGCGTCCTCGCCGGCGACGGCCGTCTTCACCAGCGGCGAATTGGCGATGGTCAGGCCGATGCGCCGGGCGGCGGTGTCGTTTTCCGCCCCGGTCACGGTGATGGTGATGAACTTGCTGGCGCCCTCGCCGTCGCGGGCGATCTGCTGGGCCAGGTCCACCATCACCCCGTCCAGGGCCCGGCGCAGGTCGTCCAGGGCCGGGTCGTCGGCGTCCTCCACCAGGGGGTTGCCGGCGGCCCCGGTGGCGAAGGCCAGCACCGTGTCGTTGGTCGAGGTGTCGCCGTCCACGGTCATGGCGTTGAACGAGCGGTCGGCGGCGGCGGCCACCAGGTCCTGCAGCACGTCGGCGGGCACGGCCGCGTCGGAGGCCACGTAGGCCAGCATGGTCGCCATGTCGGGCGCGATCATGCCCGAACCCTTGCAGATGCCGTTGATCCGCACCGGCACGCCGCCCACGGTGGCCGTGGCCGTGGCGCCCTTGGGGAAGGTGTCGGTGGTCATGATGGCCCGCGCCGCCCGGGCCCAGCCGTCGGCTTCCAGGCCGGCCACCAGGCCATCCAGGGCGGCGATGATGGGGGCGTGGGGCAGGACCTCGCCGATCACCCCGGTGGACGAGGCGAACACCGTATCCTCCGGCACGCCCAGGCGTTCGGCCACGCCCTTGGCGCAGGCGGCCACGGCCGAGGCCCCGGCCCGGCCGGTGAAGGCGTTGGCGTTGCCGGCGTTGACGATCAGCCCCCCGGCCCGCTCGCCGGCCAGGGCGCGGCGGTCCCAGTCCACGGGCGCGGCGGCGGTCTTGGAGCGGGTGAACACTCCGCCCACGGTGGTGCCCGGATCGAACGCCATCAACAGCAGGTCGTCCCGGCCCTTGTACCTCAGGCCGGCGGCGGCGGTGGCCATGCGCACCCCGCCGATGGGCGGCAGCACCGGAAAGGCTTCCGGCGCCAGCGGCGAAACCTTGATCATCCTGTCCCCGTCCCCTCGACGCCGCGCTTCGCGCCCGCGGCGCCCGCGCCCTTCCCCGGCGGCGGGCCCGCGTGTTCGGCGCGGCGCGCTATTCGGTCTTCTTCGGTTCTTCCGACGTCTCTTCCGCCGGCTTGCCCTCGGTGGCGGCCCCCTCGTTGGGCGCCTCCTCGGTCATTTCCGTGCCGTCGGCGTTGAAGCGCTTGATTTCGGCGGTCTTGCGCAGCTCCTCGATGTGCTTGGCGCCGGCATCCTGCTGGGCCTGGACCCGCAGTTCATCCTCCAGCTCCTCGAACGAGGGCGGCGGGGCCTTGCGGCGGTCCACCACCTTGATCACGTGCCAGCCGAACTGGGTCTTCACCGGTTCCTTGGAATAGGTTCCCACGTCCATGGCGAAGGCCGCCTGGGCGAACTCGGGCACCATGCGCTCGGCCTCGAAATAGCCCAGGTCGCCGCCGTTGGGGCCCGACGGACCCGTGGACTTGGTCTTGGCCAGTTCGGCGAAATCGGCACCGCCGTCCAGCTCGGCGATCACCGCCTTGGCGTCCTCTTCCGACTCCAGCAGGATGTGGCTGGCGCGCACCTCCTCCTTGTCGGCCATTTCGGCCACCCTGGCGTCGTACAGCTTGTGCAGGTCGGCGTCGGACACCGCCTTGGCCAGGTAGTCGCGCAGGTACACGCGCTGGATCAGCTGGTCCTCGATCTTGGCCAGGGCGTCCTTCACCTCGTCGGTCTCGCCCAGGCCCTGGGCGCGGCCGGCCGCGGCGATGATGTGGGTGTCGATCAGGCTGTTCAGCAGCAGCGGGAAGACCACTTCCATGGGCAATTGCTGATACTGCTGGGGCAGGCGGGTGCGCGCGTCCCGCACCTCGGAATCGCGGATCTCCACGCCGTTGACCGTGGCGACGACCGGGTTGTCATTCTTGTCCTGGGCGCGCGCGACGGACGGCGCCAGGGGCAGCGAAAGGACAATGGCAACCGCGACGCCGGCAAGCGTGGCGGGACGGGGGCTCCAACGCATGGCTTGAACATGCCTCCTTGAAACATAACCCGGGAAGCCGCCCGGGTCCTTGGCCCGGAAGACGCCCCGGACCCGACGGATATGACACGTTAAGGCGGGAAATGCCATGGTGAATCCGGCCCGGCGCCATCGCCGGGGAGGTGTCGCCGGGGAGGTGTCGCCGGGTCCGTGCCGCGCCGCCAACATACGGACGCGCGAAAGCACCCCCCTGGCCAGGAGGTGTTCCCCGAAACATACCGGCATGCCGCGCCGACGCGCCCGTCAGGCGCGGCCCGCGTGGATCAGACGGCGACGTCCACGCCCAGCGCGCCGCTCAGCGACACGGACAGGCTTTCCTTCACCGACAGGTCGATCGTCGTCAGGTTGATCTTGGCGGTGGTGCCGCCGAGCTCAAGCTCCACGTTCACGGTCTCGACGTTGAAGGACACTTCGCGCGACTGATGGATCCCGATCTCCAGCTCCTCGTTCAGGCGCCGGGCGATGTGGTGGCCGGCCCGGTCCGCCGCGTCGGGCAGCAGGCCGATCTCGCGCAGCTTGGCGCGAATGGCTTCCATGGCTTCCCGCAGGGCGTTGGCCCGGTCGTTGGCCGCCTTGGAACCGGCATCCAGCGACGCGATGAACTGCTGGACCTCGGCGGGCACCTTGCCGGCCGGGGGCAGATCGGGGGTTTCCTGGTTGGGACTTCTGGCAACGGCGCGCGCCGCCGCTCCCAGCGTCGCGGGCGCAGCCGCGATCGATGTCAAGGCATCGTCCATGTCAATCCTCCTTCTGAGGCGTTGAACAAGCGTTGTCGAACTATAAGGACTGACTCTCGCCGACCGCGGCTTTCTCGCCGCGGCGACCGCCATAGTATACACCAGCGCCGCGATTTTCATAGTGTCGTAACCATGTCCGCCGCGGCGGGCCCCGCGGGGCGGCAGGAACCGCCCGCCTGAGCCCCTTTCCAATGGCCTCCGGCGCCCGGCCACCCGGCCCCCGCCGGGGGGCCGCACATTGACAGGGCCGGTCCTGCGTTCTATGTCTTCCGCGCCCGGGTGCGCCCGCTCCAGGGTGCCCGTCCATTCCTTGGAATCTCGAGGACTCGCCCATGTTCGGCGCCATCGCCCGCAAGCTGTTCGGCTCGGCCAACGACCGCTACATCAAAACCCTGGTCAAGGACGTGGCCGCCATCAACGCCCTGGAGCCCGAGGTGGAGGCCCTGAGCGACGATGACCTGCGGGCCCGCACCGACTGGCTGAAGGGCCGCCTGGAACAGGGCGAGAGCCTGGACGACCTGCTGGTGGACGCCTTCGCCACGGTGCGCGAGGCGGCCAAGCGGACCCTGGGCCAGCGCCACTTCGACGTCCAGCTCATGGGCGGCATGGTGCTGCACAAGGGCATGATTTCCGAGATGAAGACCGGCGAGGGCAAGACCCTGGTGGCGACCCTGGCCGTGTACCTGAACGCCCTGTCGGGCGAAGGCGTGCACGTGGTGACGGTGAACGACTACCTGGCCAGCCGCGACGCCGAATGGATGGGCCAGGTGTACCGCTTCCTGGGCCTTTCCGTGGGCTGCATCGTGCACGGCCTGAACGACCTGGAACGCCAGCAGGCCTATGCCGCCGACGTCACCTACGGCACCAACAACGAGTTCGGCTTCGACTACCTGC
>JAGREA010000164.1 GCA_020446745.1 Rhodobacterales bacterium
CCCGGGCCGAGCACGAAACCCTGCCCGACACCCAGGCCCTGCGGGCCGCCGCCGACGGCCTGCGGGTCGAACTGGCCGAGGCCCGCACCGTGCAGGCCGACCGCCGGGCCACCCGCGACGCCCTGGCCCGCCAATCCCGCGAGCGGGCCGAGCGCCTGCAGGCCATCGGCCGCGAGCGGACCTCGTGGATCGACCGCCAGAGCGGCGCCAACGAGCGCATGCGCCAATTGGCCGAGCGCCGCGAGCAGGCCGCCGCCGACCTGGAACGCCTGGCCGGCCTGCCGGCCCAGATCGAGGAAAAGCGCACCCACCTGGCCAACGCCATCGACGGCGCCGAGCGCCGCCGCAAGACCGCCGCCGACGACCTGGCGGCGGCGGAAAACCGGGTCGCCGAGGCGGAACGCCTGCTGAAGGCCCTGGAAACGGAGCTGGTCCAGGGCCGCGAGGCCATGATCCGCCTGGAAGGGGCCGTGCAGCAGGACATGCAGGCCGTCACCGGGCTGGCCGAGCGCATCGCCGAGCGCCTGAACGCCCAGCCCGAGGACATGCCCGAGATCGCCGGCCTGACGCCCGACGCCGATCTCCCGCCCCTGGAGGCCGTGGAGAGCCGCCTGGAACGCCTGCTGCGGGAACGGGAGACCATGGGCCCGGTGAACCTGCGGGCCGAGCAGGAGGCGGCGGAACAGCGCGAGCAGATCGACACCCTGGAACTGGAGCGCGGCGACCTGATCAAGGCCATCGACAAGCTGCGCCAGGGCATCAACGAACTGAACCGCGAGGGGCGCCAGCGCCTGCTGGCCTCGTTCCAGGAGGTGGACGCCCACTTCCAGAAGCTGTTCGTGCGCCTGTTCGGCGGCGGCCAGGCGCACCTGGAGCTGATCGAATCCGACGACCCCCTGCAGGCGGGGCTGGAAATCATGGCCAGCCCGCCGGGCAAGCGGCTGCAGGTGCTGTCGCTGCTGTCGGGCGGCGAACAGGCGCTGACGGCCCTGGCCCTGCTGTTCGCCGTGTTCCTGACCAACCCGGCCCCCATCTGCGTGCTGGACGAGGTGGACGCCCCCCTGGACGACGCCAACGTGGACCGCTTCTGCCGCATGCTGCACGAGATGGCGGAATCGGGCGAAACCCGGTTCCTGGTCATCACCCACCACCGCATGACCATGGCCCGCATGGACCGCCTGTTCGGCGTGACCATGGCCGAACGGGGCGTGTCGCAACTGGTGTCCGTGGACCTGCACCGGGCCGAGGCCCTGCGCGAGGCCGGATGACGGCAGACCCGGGGCGCCGATTATATTAGGGAATACTGAGGATAAACCCCCGGTCGAACAGGTGATTTTTCCTTTTAATTCAAAAGATTAACCCTTCCCAATTGAGCCTTGACAGGTTCACGCCCGACTTTTATGTTGCGTTGCACATACGGCGCGATTCCAGCCTGTAGGGTGTTCTCGCGCGAACCAAGGATGAGAGACGTCACGACCCCACCGGCTCCGGATGATTTCGACGAACGGCTGCGCGCGGCGAAGGCCAAGCGGCAGGCGGGCGGGAGCGGCAAAAGGGGATCGGGCAAGGCTTCGATGTCGGGGTTCGGAATGGCCTTCCGGATCGGCACCGAGCTGGTGGCGGCCCTGGCCGTCGGCCTTGTCATCGGCCTGTCCCTGGATCGCTGGCTGGACACCGCGCCGTGGTTTTTGGTGGTGTTCTTCTTCCTTGGCGCGGCCGCCGGGATCTTGAACGTCTACCGCACAGCGAGCGGCCTCGTTTCCGCGGCGCCGGACCAGGAAGGTTCGGGCGACGGAAACGGGGATGTGTCATGAGGGCCCCCGGCCGTTGCGCCGGTTTCCGGGCCCGCGGGGATCAGGGCGGTTAGCACGTGGCCAATCCGTTACATCAGTTCGAGATCCAGGACGTCGTGCCCATCCACATCGGCGGGCTCAACGCCTCGTTCACCAACTCGGCCCTGTTCATGGTGATCACCGTGGCGGTGGTCACCCTGTTCCTCACCGCCTCCACCCGCGGCCGGGCCCTGGTGCCGGGGCGCTGGCAGTCCATGGCGGAACTCAGCTACGAATTCGTGGCCGGCATGGTACGGGACAACGTGGGCGCCGAAGGCCGGCGCTATTTCCCGTTCATCTTCTCGCTGTTCATGTTCATCCTGTTCGGCAACCTGCTGGGCCTGATCCCCTACAGCTTCACCTTCACCAGCCACATCATCGTCACCCTGGCGATGGCGCTGTTCGTGTTCGTGGGCGTCACGGTGATCGGCTTCCTGCGCCACGGGGCCCATTTCCTGTCGTTCTTCGTGCCCAAGGGCGTGCACCCGGTGATGTGGATCCTGCTGATCCCCATCGAGGTGCTGTCCTACCTGTCGCGGCCCGTCAGCCTGTCCATCCGCCTGTTCGCCAACATGATGGCCGGGCACACCATGCTGAAGGTGTTCGCCGGGTTCATCGTGCCCCTGGGCTTCCTGGGCGGCTGGGCGCCGCTGGCCATGGCGGTGGCGCTGTCCGGTTTTGAATTCCTCGTGGCGTTCCTGCAGGCCTACGTGTTCAGCGTGCTGGCCTGTCTGTACCTGAACGACGCGATCCACCTGCACTAGGGGAAGGGCGCACCACGTCCACCTGCGTGTTATCCAACATCTCCACTTCGGTAAACTTAGGGAACTAGGATCATGGAACTTGATGCCGCGAAAATGGTTGGCGCCGGCTTGGCCGTCATCGGTCTGGGTGGCGTTGGCGCCGGTATCGGCAACATCTTCGCCTCTCTGATCGGCTCCATCGCCCGCAACCCGGCCTCCCGCGGCCAGGTGTTCGGCCTGGCCATGCTGGGCTTCGCCCTGGTGGAAGCGGTGGCGCTGTACGCCCTGCTGATCTCCTTCCTGATCCTGTTCACCTAAGGTCCGCAGCCGGGCCGTCGGCCGCCCCCCGCGGGGCGGCGCGGCCCCATGTGGCCCCGAACGGACAGAGACAGGCAAATGGAGACCGGTCCATGCGGACTCTGATCGGCACGTCGTTCCTTGCCCTGGCGGTCCTGGCCCTGGCTTCCCCGGCGGAAGCGGCCGGCCTGCCGCAGCTTGAGCCCAAGAACTTCAGCCCGCAGCTGGTGTGGCTGGCGATCACCTTCGCCGTCATGTACTGGCTGATGTCCAAGGTGGCCCTGCCCCGGGTCGCCCAGGTGCTGGAAGAACGGCAGATCAAGATCGACGAAAGCCTGTCCAAGGCCGAGACCCTGAAGCAGGAGGCGGAACACGTGGCCGCCGCCTACGAGGCCTCGCTGACCGACGCCCGCAACCAGGCGCTGGACTCCGTGAAGACCGTGCGCGACGAGGCGGCCCACGAGGCCGCCAGCCGCCAGGCCGCCCTGGCCGAAAAGCTGGCCGCCGACGTGAAGGCGGCCGAGGCCAACATCGCCCAGGCCCGCGACACGGCCCTGGCCGGGGTGCGCGACATGGCGGTGGAGATCGCCCAGGCCGCCACCGAGCGGCTGGTCGGCGACGCCCCCGACGGCGAGGCCGCCGGCCGCGCCGTGGACGCGGTGATGAGGGAGCAACGGTGATGCAGGCATTCGCCGCCGAGACGGCCCACGCGGCCGACGCCGCCGAACACGGCCAGGCCTTCTACGACGACCCCACCTTCTGGGTGCTGATCGCCTTCATCATCCTGATCGCCGCCGTGGGCAAGATGGTGTTCCGCACCGTCGCCACCATGCTGGACGACCGGGCCGAGACCATCCGCGCCCAGATCGACGAGGCGACCCGCCTGCGCGAGGAGGCCCAGGACCTGCTGGCCACCTATGAGCGCCGCCAGCGGGACGCGGCCCAGGAGGCCGAAGAGATCGTCGAGCGGGCCAAGGCCGAGGCCGCGCGCCTGGCCGACCACGCCGCCGCCGACCTGGAGGCCTCGCTGAAGCGCCGCGAGAAGCAGGCCATGGACCGCATCGCCCAGGCCGAGCAGTCGGCGGTGGACGAGGTGCGGGCCCTGGCCGTGGACGTGGCCATCAGCGCCACCCGCCAGCTTCTGGCCGAGCAGGCCGGATCGGAAAAGGGCGCCCGGCTGATCGACGACGCCATCAAGAACCTGGGCGACAAGCTGCACTGACGGCGGCGCCTTCGCCGAACGGATCGACGGGGCCTTCGGGCCCCGTTTTCTTTTTGTTGGGCCGCATGGTGCGTGGTGGAAACAACCCTTCGAGGCTCGCTACGCTCGCACCTCAGGGTGAGGTCGCGCGGTTATTGACGCCCTCGTGCTGAGGAGCCCCGCAGGGGCGTCTCGAAGCACCCGTCGGCCCCTACCCCGCCGAACCGCCCGTCATGGCCAGCCACTGGGCCTCGTCCAACACGGTCACCCCCAGGTCGGCGGCCTTCTTGGCCTTGGAACCGGCGCCGGGGCCGGCCACCAGGAAGTCGGTCTTCTTCGACACCGAGCCCGCCACCTTGGCCCCCAGGGCTTCCGCCCGGGCCTTGGCCTCGCCCCGGGTCATGGCCTCCAGGGTGCCGGTGAACACCACCGTCTTGCCGGCCACGGGCGAGCCGGCCTCGTCGGGCGGGATGAAGTCCTCCACCGTCAGCAAAGCCTGCAAGTCGTCCAGGACCTGCCGATTATGGGCCTCGTCGAAGAAGGCCAGCAGGTCCTCGGCCACCGACGGGCCGACGCCGTCGATGGACACCAGGTCCGCATAGGCCTCGCCGTCGTGGTCCTGCCGGGCCGCGTCCATGGCGGCGCGCCAGCCGGCCAGGCTGCCGTACTGCTTGGCCAGCAGGCGGGCCGTGGCCTGGCCGATCTGGCGGATGCCCAGGGCGAAGATGAACCGCTCCAGGGCGATAGTGCGGCGCTCGGTAAGGGCGCGCGCCAGGTTGTCCACCGAGGTGGCGCCCCACCCCTCCCGTTCCAGGATCACGTCGCGGTGGCCGGACACCAGGCGGAAGATGTCGCCCGGCGTCTTGATCAGGCCGTCGGCGAAGAAGGCCTCGATCTGCTTCTTGCCCAGGCCCTCGATGTCGAAGGCATTGCGCGACACGAAATGCTTCAGCCGCTCCACCGCCTGGGCCGGGCAGATCAGGCCTCCGGTGCAGCGGGTGACGGCGCCGTCGTCGTCGCGCCGGGCCTCGCTGCCGCATTCGGGGCAGTGGGTGGGGAAGGCGAAGGGCGGGCGGGCGGCGTGCGCGGCGTCCTTCACCACCTCCACCACCTGGGGGATCACGTCGCCGGCCCGCTGGATCACCACCGTGTCGCCCTCGCGCGCGTCCAGGCGGGTGATCTCGTCGGCGTTGTGCAGGGTGGCGCGGGAGACGACCACCCCGCCCACGGTCACCGGTTCCAGGTTGGCGACGGGGGTCAGCGACCCGGTGCGGCCCACCTGGACGGTGATCCTGTGCAGCACCGTGGTGGCCTTTTCGGCCGGGAACTTGTGGGCCGTGGCCCAGCGCGGGGCGCGGCTGACGAAGCCCAGGCGCTCCTGCCAGTCCAGGCGGTCCACCTTGTAGACCATGCCGTCGATGTCGTAGGGCAGCCCGGCCCGGCCGGTGTTCACTTCCGCGTAGTGGGCCAGCATCTCCTCCACCGTGGCGCAGGTGCGCGATAGGGGATTGACCGGAAAGCCCCAGCCCTCCAGGCGCTCCAGGAAGCCGGACTGGGTGGTCCAGTCCACGGCCGACACCTCGCCCCAGGCATAGGCGAAGAAGGTGAGCGGCCGGCTGGCGGTGACGGCCGGGTCCAGCTGGCGCAGCGACCCGGCGGCGGCGTTGCGGGGGTTGGCGAACACCTTGCCGCCCTTTTCCGCCTGGCCCGCGTTCAGGGCGGCGAAGTCTTCCTTGGTCATGTAGACCTCGCCGCGCACCTCCAGCAGGTCCGGGGCGTCGGCCGGCAGGGTGACGGGCAGGTCCTTCAGGGTACGCACGTTCTCGGTCACGTCCTCCCCTTCCGACCCGTCGCCCCGGGTGGCGGCGCGCTGGAATTGGCGGTCGCGGTAGGTCAGGGAAATGGACAGGCCGTCGATCTTGGGTTCGGACACCATGACCACGGGGATGGTGGGGTCGTCGCGCAGTTCCTTCAGGAACCGGCGGATGCCGTCCATGAAGTCGCGCAGTTCCTCTTCGCTGAACACGTTGCCCAGGGACAGCATGGGCCGGGCGTGCTTGACCTTGCGGAAGCCGGACGCCGCCGCCGCGCCGACCCGCTGGGTGGGACTGTCGGGCTTGGCCAGGGTGGGATACCGGGCCTCGATGGCCTGCAACCGCCGCATCAGGGCGTCGTACTCGGCGTCGCTGACCGTGGGCGCGTCGTCGCGGTAGTAGGCCACGTTGTGGGCGTTGATCAGGTCGGTCAGGCGCTTCACTTCCATGTGGGCGTCCAGTTCGGCCAGGTCCTCGACCGCCACGTCTTGGCTCATTCCGCGGGTCCTTCAAGCAGGCTGTCGGCGGCGGCACGCGCCGCGTCGGTGACTTCGGCCCCGGCCAGCATGCGGGCGATCTCCTCGCGCCGCTGGGCCGGGTCCAGGGGGATGACGGTGGTTTCCACGGTGCCGCCGGCCTCGGCCTTGGCGACCCGCCAGTGGTGGCCGCCCCGGGCCGCCACCTGGGGCGAATGGGTGACGACCAGCACCTGCACGTCCCGCGCCAGGCCGTCCAGCCGCGTCCCCACGGCCGCCGCCACGGCGCCGCCGATGCCGCTGTCCACCTCGTCGAACACCAGGGTCGGCACCGGGTCGGCGGCGGCCAGCACGGCCTTCAGGGCCAGCATGAAGCGCGACAGCTCGCCGCCCGAGGCGATGCGGTTCAGCGGCCCCGGCGCCGCGCCGGGGTTGGTGGAGACCTCGAACACCACGCCGTCGCGGCCCAGGACTGTCCACCGGTCCTCGTCCAGCAGCGACAGGGTGACGTGGAAGGCGGCCTTGCCCAGGCGCAGGGGTTCCAGTTCCTTGGCCATGGCCTTTTCCAGACGCCGGGCCGCCCTGACCCGGGCGGCGCTCAGGTCCGCCGCCGCCTGGACAAAGGCCTCCCGCGCCGTGGCCGCCGCCGTTTCCAGGCGCGCCAGGTCGGCCCCGCCGTCGTCCAGGGCGGCCAGGCGGGCCGTCAGATCCTGCGCCAGGGCCGGCAGGTCGTCGGGCGCCACGTCGTGCTTGCGGGCCAGGGCGCGCAGCGTGAACAGGCGCTCCTCCACCCGTTCCTGTTGCGCCGGGTCCAGGTCCAGGGCGGCGCCCAGGCGTTCCACGTCCTGCACCCCCTCGGCCAGGGCCTCGGCGGCCCGATCCAGGGTCGCCAGGGCCCCGTCCAGGTGGCCGCCGGCCTTGGCGCGGGCCCGGTCCAGGTGGCGCAGGGCCGATTGCAGGCGCTCCTCGGCCCCGCCGTCGCCGGACAGGTCGGCCAGGGCGGCGTTCAGGGATTCGATCACCTGCTCGGCATGCATGGCGAGCGTCCGCTGTTCGGCCAGGCGCTCCTCCTCGCCGGCCTCGGGGGCCAGGTCGGCCAGTTCCTCGACGGCGTGGCGCAGGAAGGCCTCGTCGCGGCGCGCCGCCGCCAGGCGTTCGGCCGCCTCCTCGGCCGCGGCCCGGGCCGCCGACAAGTCGCA
>JAGREA010000165.1 GCA_020446745.1 Rhodobacterales bacterium
CGCCGGCCCGCCACCTGGAGGTGGCCGCCGCCCTGGGCGCCGACACGGCGGGCGCGGCCGAGGCCGACGCCGGAGCCCTGCTGGCCGACACCCTGATCGCCATGATGCGGGCCACCGACATCCCCAACGGCCTGTCGGCCATCGGCTATGGCGAGGACGACATTCCAGGCCTGGTGGAAGGCGCCCATGCCCAGCAGCGCCTGCTGGTGGGCGCGCCCCTGGTGGTGGGCAAGAAGGACCTGGCGGCGCTGTACAAGGACGCCATGGCCTATTGGTGACCGGTTGACGGGTGATCAGCCGGGATTGGCGACCACCTCGATTTCCACCCGGCGGTTGGTGGCCCGGTGTTCGGGCGTGTCGTTGGGCACCAGGGGGCGGCTGTCGCCGAAACCCTGCACGGTGATGCGCCCCGGGTCCAGCTGGTGGACGTCGATCAGGTAGTGGACCACCGAGGTGGCGCGGGCCGCCGACAGGTCCCAGTTGGAGCGGTACTTGCCGCCGGCCACGGGCACGTTGTCGGTATGGCCCGACACCCGCACCTGGCCCGTGGTCCGCTGCAGGATGGGCACCAGCTTGTCGACCGCGGCGATGAATTCGGGGGTGACCACGTCGCTGCCCGAGGGGAAGGCGATCTCGCTGGGGAAGCGGATCACCACGGCGTTGCCCTTGCGGGCCACCTGCACGCCCGAATCCGCCATTTCCTGGCGGATCGCCTGGCGCATGGCGTCTTCCAATTGCGACGCGCGGTAGTTCTGGCTGTCGGGCGGCCGGGCGCTTTCCTTGTCGCCCTCGTCCGGCGACGGAATATCGACCCGCGCCGTCTGCTCGATCTCCTCTTCCGGCTTGGTCACGTTCACGTCGGCCGCCGTCTTGCGGCGCAGCGAGCCGTCGATCTCGATGACCCCGGCCAGCTGTTCCTTGCGGGTGGCGCCGAAGGCCTCGCTCAGGGCGCCGGCCACGGCCTTGTACTTCACCACGTCCATTTCGGCGAAGGTCAGCAGCAGCACGAACAGGGTCAGCAGCAGGGCCATCAGGTCGGCGAAAGTGACCATCCACATGGGCGCGCCGCCGCCGCCTCCCTTGTCGGCCATGGCTCAGCCCCTCCCCGGGGCCGCGGTGGCGCGGCGGGCGGTCACTTCTTCTTGTCCTTGCCGGCGTTGCTGGGCAGGTACACGGCCAGCATTTCCTGCAGCACGTTGGGGTTCTGGTTGCTGCCGATCTGGGCCACGCTTTCGATGATCAGGTCCAGGGTCAGGCGGTCGCGCTCGGTCTTGATGGACAGCTTGTCGGCGATGGGCAGGGCCACCAGGTTGGCGATGAAGGCGCCGTAGAAGGTGGTCAGCATGGCCACCGCCATGGCCGGACCGATGGTCTTGGGGTCGTCCATGTTGCTGAGCATCTGCACCAGGCCGACCAGGGTGCCGATCATGCCGAAGGCCGGCGCCGTGTCGCCGATGCCGCGGAACATCAGCTCGCCCTTCTCCTGGCGCAGGATGGTCAGGTTGGCCTCGCGCTCGATGGTCTCGCGCACCACGTCCACGTTGTAGCCGTCCAGGCACAGGCGGATGCCGCGCTGGAAGAACTCATTGTCCACCTTGTGGTTTTCCAGGCCCAGCAGGCCCTTCTGGCGGACGATCTTGGCCATCTCGACGGCCTGGTCGATCAGGTACTGGGGATCGTTCTTGGGGTTCTTGAAGGCCGCGCCGATGCCGGTCTTGAACGACGCGAACACGTCCGACATGGGAAACTTGATCAGCGTCGCGGCGATGGTGCCGCCCACCACGATCAGCAGGCTGGGCACGTTGACGAACGTGCCGGGGCTGCCGCCAATGACGATGGCCGCCAGGATCACGGCCGATCCCGCCACCAGCCCGATGAGTGTCGCGATATCCATGGTGCCGCCGGGTGACTCTTCTGTTCCGATCCGCGTACCCCGCCCGGACATTCCACCGGGCTGGACGGCCCGGATCATATCACGGGGAATCCGTGGGAAAAGGGATCAGTTGGCGAAAAAGCCCGCCGGTGCCGTCACTTCAGGTACTTGGCGCAGGGATAACGCTCGGCCAGGGCCTCCACCACCGTCGGCGCCAGGGGCCGTTCGGCGGCCCCGACGTGGCGGTCGTACCAGCTCAGGAACACCCGGCGGGCCTGCTCGTCGTTCAGCGGCCGCGACGGGCAGATCACCCGGAAGGCGCCGTACCGTTCGCCGATGCTGGTGTGCACGTCGATGGTGGCGTTGACGTAGCGCCCGCAGGTGGCCCGCAGGACGGCGTTGGTGGACCGGCACAGCTCCTCGAACTCGCGCACCGTGGGCAGGTTGGCGGCGCCGCCCGGATCCTGTGGGCCGGAAAGCTTGGGCATGCCCTCGGCCCGGGCCGGGCCGGCGGCGCCCATGACGGCCAGATGGGCGGCGGCCAGATTGGCGACCACCAGGGCCGCGATGGTCCATCCCGTGCGTCGATCGGTGGTCATGGCGGCTCTCCCGTTCGGTGGTGCCGGTCGCCGGGACGGTCGGGGCGTCAGCGGGTGCGCATCAGGCGCGCCTTCTGGCGCTCCCAGTCCCGGGTCTTGCTGGTCTCGCGCTTGTCGGACTTGTGCTTGCCGCGGGCCAGGGCCAGTTCCAGCTTGGCCATGCCCCGGTCGTTGAAATAGACGGACAGCGGCACCAGGGTCATGCCCTGGCGGTTCACGGCGGCGAACAGGCGGGCCATTTCCCGCCGGTGCACCAGCAGCTTGCGCTTGCGCCGGGGTTCGTGGTTGTTGACCGCGGCGTTGGTGTATTCGGGGATGTAGGCGTTCAGCAGGTACAGTTCGCCCTCTTCCTCGGCGGCATAGGACTCACCGATGGAGGCCCGCCCCTGGCGCAGGGACTTGACCTCGGTGCCGGTCAGCACGATGCCGGCCTCCATCGTATCCTCGATGAAGTAGTCGTGCCGCGCCTTGCGGTTCTGGGCGGCGTAGTTCAGCGGCGCCTTCTTCTTCTTGTTCTTGCCGGCCATGGCGCCGCCCCGCCCTTTCGGTTCAGATCAGGCCGACCTGGCGCATCGCCGCCTCGACGGTGGCCTTGCTGGCGTCGGCCAGCTGGGCCAGGGGCAGGCGCACCTGGTCGGTGCACTTGCCCAGCACGCTCAGGGCGTGCTTGGTCGGCACCGGGTTGCTTTCGCAGAACAGCGCCGTGTGCAGGGGCATCAGGCGGTCCTGCAGGGCCAGGGCCGTGTCCACGTCGCGGTTCCGCCAGGCCCGCTGCATGTCGGCGCACAGCTTGGGCGCCACGTTGGCCGACACCGAGATGCAGCCGTGGCCGCCGCCGGCCAGGAACGGCAGGGCCGTGCCGTCCTCGCCCGACAGCAGGCAGAACTCGGGGCCGATGGCCAGGCGCGTGCGCATGGGCCGGGTCAGGTCCATGGTGGCGTCCTTGACGCCGATGATGTTGGGCAGCCTGGCCAGGCGGGCCATGGTGTCCACCGTCATGTCGATCACCGACCGGGGCGGGATGTTGTAGATGACGATGGGCAGGTCCACGCCGTCGTGGATGGCCTTGTAGTGCTGGTACAGCCCTTCCTGGGTCGGCTTGTTGTAGTAGGGCGTCACCACCAGGGCGGCGTCGGCGCCGGCCTGCTTGGCGTGGCGCGTCAGGTCCAGGGCCTCCTGGGTCGAATTGGACCCGGTGCCGGCGATCACCGGCACCCGGCCGGCCACCACCTCGATGGTGATCTCCACCACCTTTTTGTGCTCGTCATGGCTCAGGGTCGGCGATTCGCCGGTGGTGCCGCAGGGAACGATGCCGTCGGTCCCCTGTTCGATGTGCCATTCGACCAGCGCGCGCAGCGCGGCCTCGTCCACGCCACCGTCGCGAAACGGCGTGATCAGGGCGACGATCGACCCCTGGAACATGTCTTCCTCCTTGCACGGGCACGGTTGCCGGCACCACCGCGGGGCGGGCCGGGCCGCAAGGTATATCCCCCCCGGGCCGGCGCGGCAAGCGGGCCGCACGGCCGCGTTGCGTGCCGCGCGACTTGCCCCGGACGGCCGCCCGTCCTACGATTGGCGCCGGCCTTGTGCCGCCGGGGGCCGATGGGGTGGCCCCCGGGTCCCATTCGGGGCCCCGTTGGGGGACGGGCGGCCGGGGTGAAAAACGCCAGGAATCCAGGGGGTCGGGGATCATCACCGTCGCGCGGCACGGGGCCGCGCGGGGGGTTGTTCGGGTGTCGAAACCGCCGGCCGGGCCCAGCGCCCCCCGGCGAGAGGGAGACGACGATGCGGGCCTTGCTCGCGGTCCTGATGGTGATCCTGGCGGTGGCCGCCGTGCCCGCCGCCCTGCCCGCCGCCGCGGCCGAGCACCTGTCGCCGGCCGACGAGGCCGCCGCCAAGGTCGCCCTGAAGGCCGTTGAATCCGGCCAATGGGCCGCCGCCCGCACCCGCACCGCCACCGTGCACGACACCCTGATGCGCAAGGCCCTGCACTGGCACCTGCTGCGGGCCCGGGGCGCCACGGTGACGTTCGAGGAGATCGCCGCCTTCCTGAAGGCCAACCCGGATTGGCCCGGCCAGCGCCTGCTGCGCCGCCGGGGCGAGGAGGCCATGACCCAGGCCATCGCCCCGGAACGGGTGCTGGACTGGTTCGCCGACGCCGAGCCGGTGATCACCGACGGCTGGGTGCGCTATGGCGAGGCCCTGCGCGCCGCGGGCCGCCTGGACGAGGCCAAGGCGGTGATCCGCCGCACCTGGATCGACGGCACCTTCGGCAAGCGCCAGGAACAGACCTTCCTGCGCCACTACCGCAAGTTCCTGACCAAGGACGACCACAAGGCGCGCCTGGACCGCCTGCTGTGGGCCGGCAGCTACTGGCCGGCCCGGCGCATGATGGGCCTGGTGGACAAGGACACCCGCCGCCTGGCCGAGGCCCGGCTGCTGCTGCGCCACCGCAAGGGCAACGTGGACCAGGCCATCGCCAAGGTGCCCGCAACCCTGAAGAACGACCCCGGCCTGTTGTTCGAGCGCGTGCGCTGGCGCCGCCGCAAGGGCCGCGAGGCCGAGGCCCGCGAGCTGATGAAGGACCTGCCCGACGGCCTGCCCCATCCCGAGATCTGGTGGGTGGAACGCTCGCTGCTGGCCCGCGACGCCCTGCGCCAGGGCCACGTGACCGAGGCCTACCGCCTGGTCAGCCGCCACGGCCTGGCCGAGGGATCGGCCTTCGCCGACGCCGAATGGATGGCCGGCTGGATCGCGCTGCGCTTCCTGGACGAACCGGTGCGGGCCAAGGACCACTTCGTGCGCATGTTCAACGCCGTGAACTATCCCATCAGCCGCGCCCGGGGGGCCTATTGGGCCGGTCGGGCGGCGGCGGCCCAGGGCCGGTCGCGCCTGGCCCTGCAGTGGTACAACAAGGCCACCCTGCACCCCACCACCTATTACGGGCAGCTGGCCACGGCGCGCCAGCAGCGCATCGCCCGCCTGCGCCTGGCGCCGCGCCCGGCGGTGGACTCGGAAACCGCCGAGCGGTTCGAGAAGCACGAGCTGACCCGGGTGGTGCAGCGCCTGGTGCAGCTGGACCGCCACGACCTGATCGGCCCCTTCATCACCGGCCTGAGCGCCCTGGACGAACGGCCCGGCTGGCAGTCCATGGCCGCCTTGCTGGCCCGCGACCACGACCGCGCCGACATGGCCATCCGCGTGGCCAAGAAATCCAGCCGCACGGGGTTCGACCTGCCCCACGTGGGCTATCCGGCCCTGGTGCCGCCGCCGCAGCGGCTGGTCAACGGCTCGCAGGCCGTGGAGGTGCCCCTGGTGCTGGCGGTGATCCGCCAGGAAAGCCAGTTCCTGCCCACGGCCCGGTCGCCGGCCGGGGCCCGGGGGCTGATGCAGGTGCTGCCGTCCACGGCCCGGCGCGTGGCCCAGACGCTGGGCATCCGCTATTCCAAGGCCAAGCTGACCCGCGATGCGGACTACAACATGACCCTGGGCCAGGCCTACCTGGGCAAGCTGCTGGATACCTTCGACGGGTCCTACCTGCTGGCCATCGCCGCCTACAACGCCGGGCCGTCGCGGGCCAAGCGCTGGATCCAGGAAAACGGCGACCCCCGCGACACCCTGGTGGACGCCGTGGACTGGGTGGAGATGATCCCCTTTGCCGAAACCCGCAACTACGTGCAGCGGGTGCTGGAGAACCTGCAGGTCTACCGCGCCCGCCTGACCGAGCAGGACGTGGCCCTGAACCTGGAGCAGGACCTGAAACGCTGATCCCTGGATCGGCGAATCCGCCTATACTGCCCGTCCCGTCCACCACCCCCGCTGACCCCAGACAAGAGAGTTGATCATGGCCGCGACCCCGCACCCCGACCTGACCGACATCGGCGCCTGCGTGTTCGACGCCTATGGCACCCTGTTCGACGTGGCCGCGGCGGCGGCGCGCTGCAACGACGCCCTGGGCGACAAGGCCGGCCCCCTGGCCGAGATCTGGCGCACCAAGCAGCTTCAGTACACCTGGCTGCGCACCCTGATGGAGGAATACCAGGACTTCTGGCACGTCACCGGCCACGCCCTGGACTACGCCATGGAAAGCCTGTCCATCAAGGACGACGCCCTGCGCGCCCGGCTGATGGACCTGTACCTGCGCCTGGACGCCTATCCGGAAGTGAAGGGCATGCTGGAAGCCCTGTCCGGGGCCGGCGTCACCACGGCGGTGCTGACCAACGGGTCCACCACCATGGTCACGGCGGCGGTGCGCAGCGCCGGCATCTATCCGCTGCTGGACCACCGCATTTCCGTCGACCGCCTGGAGATCTACAAGCCCGACCGGCGGGTCTACCAGATGGCCGTGGACGACACGGGGGTGGAGGCCGGGCGCATCTGCTTCATGTCGTCCAACGCCTGGGACGTGTGCGGGGCCGCCAACTTCGGCTTCAAGGCCGTGTGGGTGAACCGCTTCGGCCAGCCGGCCGAGAAGCTGCCCGGCGCCCCGGTGGCCGAACTGAAAAGCCTGGAACCCCTGCCCGCCCTGCTGGGCATCGGCTAGCCGTGTCCGGGGCGCCGGCCGACCCGGAACGCCGCGCGCGCAGCTTCCGCGCCGGCGACGGCCTGTCCCTGTTCTACCGCGATTTCGGCGATCCCGGGGCCCCCGGGCCGGCCATCCTGTGCCTGCCGGGCCTGACCCGCAACAGCAAGGACTTCCACGGCCTGGCCCACCGCCTGGGGCGCCGCCACCGGGTGTTGTGCCCCGACTACCGGGGCCGCGGGCGCTCGGCCTACGACCCGGACTGGCGCCGCTACCATCCCCAGGTCTACCTGGACGACATCCGCCACCTGCTGGCCGCCGCGGGGGTGCACCGGGTGATCGTCATCGGCACCTCGCTGGGCGGCATCCTGGCCGCCGCCATGGCGGTGACCCAGCCCACGGCCCTGGCCGGGGCGGTGATCAACGACGTGGGGCCGGACATCGACCCGGCCGGCCTGGTCCCCATCCTGCGCCACATGAAGGACGACCAGCCCATCGCCGACTGGCCGGCCGCCGAGGCCCGCCTGCGGGCCGCCTTTCCCGGCCTGCCGGCGACCACGCCGCTGGTGTGGTCGGCCATCACCCGGGCCAGCTACCGCGAGACCGAGGACGGCCGCATCGTGCCCGACTGGGACCCCAACCTGACCCGGGCCGTGGAGGCCCAGATGGCCGACGACCCGGTGGACCTGTGGCCGTTTTTCCGCGCCCTGGGCGACCGTCCGGTGTTGACGGTGCGGGGCGCCCTGTCCGATATCCTGTCGGCGGACGGGCTGGCCGCCCTGTCGGCGGCCCTGCCGGCCATGCGGTCCGTCACCGTCGAGGGGGTCGGACACGCGCCCAGCCTGGGCGAACCCCAAGTCCTGGAGGCGATCGATGACCTCATCGAGCGGATTTCGCGTTCCTGATTTCAGCAACGTCCAGGCGGCGGCCGACGACCTGCGCGGCCAGGCGGTGGAAACGCCGCTGCTGGAATCGCCGCTGGTCAACGCCCGCCTGGGCGGCCGCCTGCTGGTCAAGGCCGAGGTGCTGCAGCGCACCGGCTCGTTCAAGTTCCGGGGCGCCTTCAACCGCCTGTCGTGGCTGACCGACGACGAACGGGCGGCCGGTGTGGTGGCCTTCTCGTCGGGCAACCACGCCCAGGGCGTGGCCCACGCGGCGGCCCTGCTGGGCGTGCCGGCCACCATCGTCATGCCCCGCGACGCCCCACCCCTGAAGATCGAGAACACCCGGGCCTATGGCGCCGAGGTGGTGTTGTACGACCGCAAGACCGAGAACCGCGAGGCCATCGGCGAGGCCCTGGCGGCCGAGCGCGGCCTGACCCTGGTGCGGCCCTACGACGACCCGGACGTGATCGCCGGCCAGGGCACCGTGGCCCTGGAGGTGGTGGAGCAGGCGCGGCTGAAGGATTTGCACCTGGACGCCTTCCTGGTGCCCTGCGGCGGCGGCGGGCTGACCGCCGGCTGCGCCCTGGCCCTGGCCGAGGAAAGCCCCGACACGGCCCTGTTCACCGTGGAGCCCGAGGGCTACGACGACACCGCCCGCTCCCTGGCCGGCGGCCAGCGGGTGGAAAACGACATGTCCGTGGACAGCGTGTGCGACGCCCTGCTGGCGCCGACGCCGGGCGAGCTGACCTTCGGCATCAACACCTGCCTGGTGTCGGGCGGCCTGGCGGTGGACGAGGCGGCAGTGTTCCGGGCCATGGCGACGGCCTTCAAGGACTACAAGATCGTCGTCGAGCCCGGCGGCGCCGTGGCCCTGGCGGCGGTGCTGTCCGGCGCCTTCGACGTGCGGGACAAGACGGTGGCCGTGGTCTGTTCCGGCGGCAACGTGGCGCCGGACCTGTTCGCCCGCGCCCTGGCGGCGGCCGGGGAAGGCTGAGCCGCACGCCCCGGCGTTGAACGGCCGGCACCGTTCCACCATAATTGGTATCCCTCATCCGGAAGCTCCGGGGAACCTCATCCATGATGGTCCTGACACGCCTGCTCGCCGCCCTTCCGTTCGCCCTGCTGCTGCTGGTCGGCGACGCCCTGGCGCGCACGGAAAACGCCTTCACCAGCGGCGAGTGGACCGGCCGCATTCATTATGCGGACGGCACGGGCCGGTTCCTGCGCTGTTCCATCAGCGCCACCTATGCGTCGGGCATCACCCTGCAACTGGGCATCAACCGGAACGGTCAGACCGTCATCTTCCTGAACAAGGATTCCTGGAAGCTGGAAAAAGGCCGCCGCTATCCGGTGACCCTGCGGGTGGATGACTGGCCGGCGGAATTCAATGTGCTGACGGCTTCGGGCCCCCGCCTGGGCTGGATCCGCGCCAAGCGGACCGACGACCTGGCCACCTGGCTGCGCCGCGGCAACACCCTTTACATTGAAACGGACCAGACGGTCCTGACCTTCAAGCTGACCGGCACCCACAAGGCCCTGGACCGGGCCAGGGCATGCGCCATCGACGCCCTGGCCGCGGAACAGCGGGGCGAGAAGGGCAACCCCTTCGCCGGGGCCCGGGGGTCCGGGCCTTCCGGGCCCCGGGACGATCCCCTGGCGATCGCGCTGGACAGGAACGTCACCTACCTCAAATGGGCGGCGCAGGCCCGGCAGGTTTACACCGTCGCCCTGGAGTCCGTCGAGGTCGCGGCCAAGCTGGACGAACTGACCCTTTCCTACCAGATGTCCGAGGTCAACGCCGACTACGCCCGTTCCAGGTTCGAAAGCCTGGTGGTGGACTTCGCGTCAAGCCTGAAGCGGGCCGAACACCTGTACGCGGGCCTGGAGCCGCCCCGGTTCTCGCCCAAGGACGTCCAGCAAGCGGCCATGGCGACCTACGACTACCTGGGCACCTTGCAGGACAGGTCCAGGGCGAACTTCAAGGAATCGAGCACCTTTTTCGACCGGGCCCTGTCCGGCCAAAGGCTTGACCCCGGCCTGTTCATAAGCCGAAAGGTGTCCGGCTACGTCGATCTGGTGAACGGCGAGACCAAGCTTCTGCGCGCCGGCCTGCATCTGAGCCAGCCCGGCCATCCACAACGGAACATCGTGGCCACGTCGATCATCGCCAACGACTTCCTGGCCAGCCTGATGGGCGACATGATCGTCTCCGTGTTCGCGTCAACCGACCGGCAACCGTCGAACTTCGACTATGACGACGCCCTGGATCGGTTCGAAAAGGAAATCAGGGACGGCCGGAAGAACAACGAGACCGTGTTCGGCGGGCTGCAGCGGCGGGTGTGGCCGGATGCCGTTCCGGCCGATCGGTTGCGCCGCCTGCGGAACCTGGCCCGCAAGATCAAGGACAACTATGGTGCCGCGTTCGACGTGGAACAGTCGATCCTGGACCTGTTGAAGGACATGAAGAAGCTGGGCCACGAGAGCCAGGAGACCTGGCAGAAGATGGCGTTCATCGATTCCCTGGTGGACCGGCGCCAGGACCTGCAGGGCGCGCGCATCGCCCTGGTCGAGGACCTGATCCGGATCGCCGGTGCCATCAAGGCCAGCGAGAAATAGCCCCACCCCACCACATTTCCGCCGCATATGGGGGGCATCATCCGCCCCCCAGGACGTACAGCCCACGGGTCCGCCATGAAGATCTTCATTGCCCAGACCATCGACGGCTTCATCGCCGGCCCCCGGGGGTCGCTGGATCACCTGGTGCCCTTCCAGGGCAACGACTACGGTTATGACGCCTTCATCAAGACCGTGGATTCCGTGGTCATCGGCCGGCGCACCTTCGATGCCATCTACCCCCGCCACGGCTGGACCTATCCGTCGCGCCTGCCCGGCGTGGTGGTGACCAGCCGCCCCCTGCCCAAGGACCTGCCCACCAACGTCATCGGGTCCACGGACCTGAACGGCATCGCGTTGACCTTCCGCGACGCCTTCCTGGACGGCGGCGCCATGACCATCCGGTCGTTCCTGGGTCGGGGGCTGATCACCAGCGCCCGCATCTTCACCCTGCCCATCTTCCTGGGCGCCGGCACCCGCCTGTTCCCCGACGGCCCCTGCCCGCCCGGCCCCTGGACCTTCCACCAGAGCCGGAGCTTCCCCTGCGGCACGGTCATGCACCACTATAGCGCCTGACCGGAACGGAGGAGCCATGAAGGCGCTGGTGCAGCGGGTGCGCGACGCCCGGGTGGACGTGGACGGCGAAACCGTGGGGGCCATCGGCCCCGGGCTGCTGGTGTTCGTCTGCGCCATGCCCGGCGACGACGCGGCGACCACGGCCTTCCTGGCCCGCAAGATCGCCCACCTGCGGATCTTCCACGACGACGCCGGGAAGATGAACCGGTCGCTGCTGGACGTGGGCGGCGCGGCCCTGGTGGTCAGCCAGTTCAC
>JAGREA010000166.1 GCA_020446745.1 Rhodobacterales bacterium
CTCGCGCCGCGCGTCGCGGGCCCGGTGCTCGTCCATGGAATCGGCGAACAGGTCCAGGCGCTGGCGGGTGTCCAGGTCGGTGCCTTTCCACAGGCCGGCGATGGTCGGCAGGTCGTGGGTGGTGGCCGTGGCCACGGCGGCGGGGGGATAGGCGTCGGGCCGCTTGAACAGGCCGTTGCCGTGGCGTTCGAACATCAGCACCCGGGTCGACAGGATGTTTTCCTTGGCCATGCGCTCGCGGAAGCCCTCGGGCACCGTGCCCAGGTCCTCGCCCACCACCAGGCACTGGTGGCGGTGGCTTTCCAGGGCCAGCACGGCCAGGATCTCGTCGAAGGGGTAGGTGACGTAGGCGCCCTTGTCGGGGGTCAACCCGGGGGGAATCCAGTACAGCTGCATCAGCCCCATGATGTGGTCGATGCGCAGCGCCCCGGCGTGGCGCATGTTGGCGCGCAGCAGCCGCACGAAGGGGCGGAACCCGGCGTCGCGCAGGCGCACCGGGTGGGGCGGCTGGGCGCCCCAGTCCTGGCCCTGGGCGTTGAAGGCGTCGGGCGGCGCGCCGAACCGGGCCCCGGGCACCAGGTGGCCGCCGGCCCCCCAGGCCTCCGAGCCGTCCGAGGCCGCGCCCACGGCCAGGTCGCGGTACAGGCCCATGGCCACGCCGGCGTCGGCCATGGCCTGGGCGGCGTCGGCCAGCTGGCTGTCGGCCAGCCACTGCAGGTAGGCGTGGAACAGGGGGCGGTCGGCGTTTTCCCGCGCGAAGTCGGTCACGGCCTTGGACTGGGGGTCGTGGAAGGGCTTCGGCCATTCCATCCAGCAGCGGTTGTCGAAATGCTCGCGCAGCGCATGGTACAGGCAGAACCGCTCCAGGGCCGGGCCGCCCTGGCGGCGGAAGGTCTCGAAGGCGCCGCGTCGCGGGTGGTCGGGGGCGTGTTCCTTGAACCGCCGCCACAGCACCTCGAAGGCCGCCAGCTTGGCCTTCCACACCCGGGGATAGTCCACCAGCCGGCCGGCCCGCAGCATGGCCAGGGCGGAATCGGGGGTGGTGCCGTCGTGCTCGGGCACCGCCGTCACGTCGATGTACAGCACGTTCAGGAACTGGCGCGAGCAGGGATAGTAGGGGCTGGCGTGGTCCGGACGGCCGGGGAACAGGGCGTGCAGCGGGTTCACGCCCACCATGTCGGCCCCCAGGGCCCCGGCCTGGCGGCCCAGCACGGCCAGGGTGGTGAAGTCGCCGATGCCCCAGTCGCCTTCGCTGACGGCGCTTTTGGCCACGCCCTTGCCGGCCTTCACGCCGCGCCGCTGCAGGGAATAGAGGTGCGCCGCCAGGCCCCAGCGCCGCTGCCCGCCGCGCAGGGCCGACGGCATCCAGGCGGCGCCCGGAGCGGCGATCAGCGGGCATTCCGCATCGCCCACCACCAGCCGGTGGTAGCCCATGGGCAGGTCGTCGGGCAGGGGTACGGAAAGCTGCAGGCGCCGGCCGTCCTCCAGGTCGCGGCGCCGCAGCACGGTGACGTCGCCCCCCGACCAGCGGCCCTGCCGGGTGCGGCCGTCCTCCAGCTTCACGGTCCAGTCGATGGGATGGTCCACCGCCTGGGCGTCCTGGTAGATGGCCACCCGCGGCCGGTCCCAGCCCAGGCGGATCACCGCCTCGGTGCCCAGGCCGCGGCGCCAGGGCGCCAGGTCCAGGGCCTCCAGGGCCGCGCGGCGGCCGTCGGCGCTGGACACGTCGTAGCCCATGGCCGTCAGCAGCGAAATCTTGGCCTCTTCGGTGGTCGGATGGTGGGTGCCGAAGATGTCCCAATATTCCCGCTTGATCCCCGCCAGGTCGGCGATCCGGTCAAGGGTATGGAGGTCCGGCGCGGCGATGCTGTCGGGCATGGCGATCGGGCTCTCAGTTACCGTCCCCCGTGGACGTGGGGTCGGGATCAAAGGGCAGGAAATGCTGGCCGGGGTCCACGTCCTCGACGGCCAGGTTGTTGCGCCGCACCAGGACCACCAGGGAACGGCCTTCCATGGGGTAGTCTTCGCTGGCGTGGTACATGTGGTCGCCGGGCTCGGGCCGGGCGGTGTCCAGGATGACGCGCCACAGGCGGCCCAGGTGCACGCCCGGCAGCTTGAACCGCAGGGGTTCCCGGTCGGCGTTCATCAGCACGATGAAGCGGTCGTCGATCAGGCTCTGGCCCGACCGGCTGTAGTATTCGCCGGTGTCGCCGCCCAGCTGGAAGCCGAAGCAGCGGGCGTAGTGCAGGCGCCACTGCTCGTCGCGCAGCTCGCCGCCCTCGGGCGACAGCCAGGTCACGTCCTTCACCGCCGAATCGCCGATGTGGGTGCCGTGGAAGAACCGCGTGCGGCGGAACACCGGGTGGCGGCGGCGCAGGCGCAGCAGGCCGCGCACGAATTCCAGGAAGTCCCGGTCCTCGTCGCGTTCCATGGACCAGTCCAGCCAGCTGATCTCGTTGTCCTGGCAGTAGGCGTTGTTGTTGCCGCCCTGGCTGCGCCCCAGTTCGTCGCCGGCGGTGATCATGGGCACCCCCTGCGACAGCATCAGGGTGGCCATCAGGTTGCGCTTCTGGCGCGCCCGCAGGGCCAGCACGTCGGCATCGTCGGTGGGGCCTTCCGCGCCGCAGTTCCAGCTGCGGTTGTTGTCGGTGCCGTCCCGGTTGTTCTCGCCGTTGGCCTGGTTGCGCTTGGTTTCGTAGGACACCAGGTCTTCCAGGGTGTAGCCGTCGTGGGCGGTGATGAAGTTGATGGACGACCGGGGCCGGCGGCTCTGGTGCTCGAAGATCTGCGACGAGCCCGACAGGCAGTTGGCCACGTCGCCGATCACCCCGCCCTCGCCCTTCCAGAAGGCGCGCATGGTGTCGCGGTAGCGGTCGTTCCATTCCGACCAGCCGGGCATGAAGCCGCCCAGGCGGTAGCCGCCATAGCCCAGGTCCCAGGGTTCGGCGATCAGCTTGGCGCGGCACAGCACCGGGTCCTGGCGCACGGCCGACATGAACGGCGAGGCGCCGCCCGACATGGGCGTGCCGTCGGGCCCGCGGGTCAGGGTGACGGCCAGGTCGAACCGGAAGCCGTCCACGTGCATCTCGGTCATCCAGTAGCGGAGGCTGTCCATGACCATCTGCAGCACCCGGGGGTGCGACAGGTTCAGCGTGTTGCCGCAGCCGGTCACGTCGTCGTAGTGGCGCTGGTCGCCCGGCATCAGGCGGTAGTAGGAGGCATTGTCGATGCCCCGGAAGTTCAGCGTCGGGCCCATGTGGTTGCCCTCGGCCGTGTGGTTGTAGACCACGTCCAGGATCACCTCGATGCCGGCATCGTGCATGCGCCGCACCATGGTGCGGAAGGCGTCGATGCCCTGGCCGCCCAGATACCGCGGCGCCGGGGTGAAGAAGCAGAAGGTGTTGTAGCCCCAGTAGTTGGTCAGGCCCTTGTCCACCAGGTGCGGCTCGTCGACGAAGGCCTGCACCGGCAGCAGTTCCAGGGTGGTCACGCCCAGCGACGTCATGTGGTCGATGATGGCCGGCGCCGACAGGCCGGAAAAGGTGCCCTGGTCCTCCTCGGGCACGTCCGGGTGGCGCATGGTCATGCCCTTCACGTGGGCCTCGTAGATCACCGTGTCGGGCCACGGCGTGTCGGTGCGCAGGTCGCCGTCCTTGGTGTAGCTGGGGTCGATGACCACGCCCTTGGGGATGAACCGCGCGTTGTCGCGGCGGTCGAACGACAGGTCGCCCCGGGGGTGGCCCTCGCGATAGCCGTAGTTGGCCGAATTGTGGATCAGGTCGCCGTACAGCGCCTTGGCATAGGGATCGACCAGCAGCTTGTTGTGGTTGAAGCGGTGGCCGCGCTGGGGATCGTAGGGGCCGTAGACCCGGTATCCGTACAGCATGCCCGGCCGGCCGTCGGGCAGATAGCCGTGCCAGATGCCGTCGGTCTGTTCGGGCAGGGGGATGCGGGCCTCTTCCTTGCGGCCCTTGGAATCGAACAGGCACAGCTCCACCCGTTCGGCGTTGTCGCTGAACAGGGCGAAGTTGACGCCGCGGCCATCCCAGGTCGCGCCCAGGGTGACCGGGCGCCCAGGCCACACACGGAACTGGGTCTTCGCGTTGACCGACATTCCCCCCCCGTCAGTCGCCAGCGGGTCGCAGAACCACCGCGCCCAGGGGCGGCAGGGTCAGGCACAGGGACTGGGCGTGGCCGTGGGACGCATGGTCCTCGGTCGACACCTGCCCCAGGTTGCCGGAATCGCTGCCGCCGTAAAGGGCCGCATCGCTGTTCATGATCTCGTCGTAGGCGCCTGCCAGGGGCACCCCCACCCGGTAGTTCCGGCGTGGCACGGGGGTGAAGTTGAACACCGCCAGGATGGGCGGGCCCAGGCCCGTCGGGTCATAGCGCACGAAGCTGATCGTGCTGTTGTCCGAATCGTTGCAGTCGATCCACGAAAAGCCTTCCGACTGGTTGTCGCCGGTGTGCAGCGCCGGGTGGCGCCGGTACATGCGGCACAGGTCGCCCACCAGGGTGCGAATGCCGGAATGGCGTTCAAATTCAAGCAGGTGCCAGTCCAGGCTCTTGTTGTGGTTCCATTCGTCGTTCTGCCCGAATTCGCCGCCCATGAACAGCAGCTTCTTGCCCGGGTGGGTGAACAGGAAGGTGAAGTAGAGGCGCAGGTTGGCCGCCTTCTGCCACAGGTCGCCGGGCATGCGGCCCATCAGCGAGCCCTTGCCGTGCACCACCTCGTCGTGGGACAGGGGCAGCATGAAGTTTTCGGCGAAGGCGTACAGCAGGCCGAAGGTCAGGTCGTTCTGGTGGAACTTGCGGTACACCGGGTCCAGGCCGATGTAGCGCAGGCTGTCGTGCATCCAGCCCATGTTCCACTTGAAGCCGAATCCCAGGCCGCCCAGGTAGGTGGGCTTGGACACGCCAGGCCAGGCGGTGGATTCCTCGGCCACCGTGAAGGCGCCGGGGAATTCGCCGTAGACCATCTCGTTCAGCGCCTTCATGAAGGCGATGGCGCCCAGGTTCTCGCGCCCGCCGTACTTGTTGGGCACCCATTCGCCCTCGTTGCGGCTGTAGTCCAGGTACAGCATCGAGGCCACGGCATCCACCCGCAGGCCGTCGATGTGGTATTGGTCCAGCCAGAAAAGGGCGTTGGAGATCAGGAAGTTGGAAACTTCCGTTCGATCGAAGTTGTAGATCAGGGTGCCCCAATCCTGGTGCCGGCCCTGGCGCGGGTCGGCGTGTTCGTACAGCGCCGTGCCGTCGAAGTGCACCAGCCCGTGGGGGTCTTCCGGGAAGTGCCCCGGCACCCAGTCCAGGATCACCCCCAGGCCGGCCCGGTGGCAGGCGTTGATGAAGAACTTGAACTCGTCGGGCGTGCCGTGGCGGATGGTCGGCGCGAACAGGCCGATGGGCTGGTAGCCCCACGACCCGTCGAAGGGGTGCTCGCTCACCGGCAGCAGCTCGATGTGGGTGAAGCCCATGTCGGCCACGTAGGGCACCAGCTTTTCGGCCAGTTCCAGGTAGGACAGGGACCGGCCGCCGTCCTCGGGCACCCGCATCCACGAACCCAGGTGGACCTCGTAGACGGCGATGGGGGCGCTGTTGTCGTGGCGCTCGGCGCGGCTGCGCATCCAGTGGCCGTCGGACCAGTCGTAGCTGTTCACGCCCTCGACCACCGAGGCCGTGCGCGGCGGGTGCTCGCAGCGGAAGGCGTAGGGGTCGGCCTTCAGGGGCAGCAGGCCGCCGTTGGCCGCCTTGATCTCGAACTTGTAGAAGGCGCCGCGGCCCAGGCCGGGCACGAAGATCTCCCACACCCCGCAGCCGGGGTGCTTGCGCATCATGTGGCGCCGGCCGTCCCAGCCGTTGAAGTCGCCCACCAGGCTGACGCGCCGGGCATTGGGGGCCCACACGGCGAAGGCCGTGCCCTCCACGCCCTCCAGCTCCATCAGGTGGGCGCCCAGGCGGCGGTAGCTGTGGAAATGGCGGCCTTCCGACAGGTAGTACTGGTCCTGCTCGCCCAGGAACGCCGGGAAGGCGTAGGGGTCGTCCTCCTGGCGGCTGCCGTCGGGCCGGTGCACGGCCAGGCGATAGCGCAGGGAAGGGTCGGCGCCGGCCACGAAGCCGGCGAACAGACCGTCGGCATGGATCTTTTCCAGGGCCATGATGGTCTTGCCCGTGTCGGCCGACACCAGGTCGATTCCCATGGCGTCGGGCCGCAGGACGCGCACCACCAGGCCGCCCTCAACCCCATGGGGGCCCAGGACCGCGAACGGGTCCCCATGGTCGGCCGTGATCAGGGCCGTCATGACGGCGGCGTCCGGCCGGATGGGCGGCGCCGGGGTTTTGGCGGAAACACGATTGGACATGGCGGGGCCGTTCGGTCCATGAAGGAAGCTGTAAGCGGATACTCTAAGGCCCTCGGTGGCCGCCCGCAGCAAAAAACGGGCCCGGGCCGAAGATCGCCGCGGCAGTACAGATGTACCGCCAACGCAACAAAGGGAGGCAAAGCGCCGTGGATCAACGGGAACTAGCGTTGTCGGCCTTCGTCGCCACCGCCAGCGGCGACCGCCAGGCGCGCCTTTCCGGCCTGGAAAAGCTGGCCGGCGGGGCCATCCAGGAGAACTGGTCGGCCCAGTTGACGCTCCACGGCGCCCATCGGCCCGTGGTGATTCGCACCGACGCGCCCTCCGGCGTGGCCGCCAGCCGCACCCGGGCCGAGGAATTCCACCTGCTGAAGGCGGCCCACGGGGCCGGCGTGGCGGTGCCCGAACCCCTGTGGCTGTGCACAGACCCGTCGGTCATCGGCAAGGCCTTCTTCGTCATGGCCCGGGTGGCCGGCACGGCGGCCGGGCACCAGGTGGTGAAGGACCCCGCCTGGGGCGGCGACCGCACCACCCTGGCCGAACGCCTGGGAGCCGAACTGGCGCGCATCCACGCCGTTGTCCCGCCGCGCCCGGATCTGGACTTCCTGGGCCCGCCGCCGGCCCATGCGGCCTTGGACCGGGTGGCCACCTATCGCGACTGGCTGGACGCCGTGGGCCGCCCCCACGCGGCCCTGGAATGGGGCCTGCGGTGGCTGGAGCGCCTGGCGCCCGACCCGGCCGCCCCGGTGCTGACCCACCGCGACTACCGCACCGGCAACGTGATGCTGGACCAGACCGGCATCACCGGCGTGCTGGACTGGGAATTCGCCGCCTGGGGCGACCCCATGGAGGACCTGGGCTGGTTCTGCGCCCGCTGCTGGCGGTTCGGCGTCGACGGGCTGGAGGCCGGCGGCCTGGGCGCGCGGGCCGACTTCTACGGCGGCTACGCCAGCGTTGCCGGCCGCCCCGTGGACGACGCGGCCGTGCGCTACTGGGAAGTCATGGCCCACGTGCGCTGGGCCGTCATCGCCCTGCAGCAGGGCGAACGGGTGCTGGGCGGCGGCGAAACCAACCTGGAGGCCGCCCTGACGGCCACCCTCGTGCCGCAGCTGGAACTGGAAATCCTCCGCATGACCAAGGAGAGCTGACATGCGCCACGCCCCCACCGGCGCCGACCTGCTGGACGTGGCCCGGCGCCAGATGCTGGACGTCCTGGTGCCGGCCCTGCCGGCCGAACACCGCTACGCCGCCCTGATGGTGGCCAACGCCATGGCCATCGCCGGCCGCGAGATGCGCAACGGCGCGGCCGGGCAGGAGGAGGAACTGTGGGCCCTGTCGGCCCTCTACGGCGAGGTGCCCGAGGCCGAGCCCGGCGATCCCCAGGCCATGGCCCAGGCCCTGGAGGCCATCCACCGCCAGGTCTGCGCCGACATCCGGGCCGGCCGCATGGACCCCCACCGGCCCGAACACGACGCCCTGCGCGCGACCCTGGAGGAACTGGCCCAGGACCGCGTCGCCGAAACCAATCCCCGCTACCTGTCCGGAACCTGAACGCGACCCCTTGCGCCCGCGGAGGCCCCCATGACCGAGACCGTGCCCGAGAACTTCCCCGTCATCGACTACTACTACGCCCTGATCTCGCCCTGGACCTATCTGGGCGGGCCGCGCCTGGAACACATCGCCCGGCGCCACGGGGTGGGCATCGCCTACAAGCCCATCGACCTGGCCCAGGTGCTGCCCCACACGGGCGGAGTGCCCCTGGCCAAGCGGGCCCCGGCGCGCCAGGCCTATCGCCTGACCGAGCTGGAACGCTGGCGGGCCTACCTGGGGGTGCCCCTGAACCTGCACCCGGCCCACTTCCCGGTGCCCGAATGGCCGGCCGCCGGCATGGTCATCGCCATGGCCCGGGCCGAGGGCGCCCTGGGCGAGGACCCGGGGGCGCTGTCCAACGCCATCCTGCGGGCCGTGTGGGCCGAGGAGCGGGACATCAGCGACACCGGCACCCTGCTGGCCATCGCCGCCGAACAGGGCCTGGACGGGCCCGCCCTGCTGGCCGCCGGGGCCGACCTGAAGGCGGTGTGGGACGCCAATTCGGCCGAGGCCGTGGCCCGGGGCGTGTTCGGCGTGCCCACCTATGTGTGGAACGACTCGCTCTACTGGGGCCAGGACCGCCTGGACTTCCTGGACCAGACCCTGGAGGCGGACCTGGAAGACACCCTGGGGATGTGACGATGAAAACGCGGGTGCCGGAGAAAACCGGGGCCCCCGGCCGGCGCCGGACCTATCTGCTGCGTCATGGC
>JAGREA010000167.1 GCA_020446745.1 Rhodobacterales bacterium
CCTGACCGGCCCGGTACCGTCCCGCCCCCCAAAAAAGAAAACGCCGCCGGCCCGGGGGCGCGGCGACGTTTCCGAAACGCTTTGGGGCGTGTCGTCAGTCCAGAACCACCAGGTTCTCGGCCGAGGACTTGCCGTTGCGGCCCGGGACCAGTTCGTATTCCACCTTCTGGCCCTCATTGAGGGACCGGAGACCGGCGCGCTCGACGGCCGAGATGTGGACGAAGGCGTCCTTGCCGCCGTCGCTGGGCTCGATGAAGCCGTAACCCTTGGTGGCGTTGAACCATTTCACAGTGCCAGTGGCCATGCCTGTTCCTTTCTCAAGACATATGCGGCGGGCGTCTTGGATTGCCCGCCAGGGTATTAAGGTTTCACAGGTCCGTCGGTATCGTGGCTCTGCGCTTAGGCGTCGTCTGGATACGGCGTGCCGCGGGTTTCGAGCATGAAAACCGGCCCGGCGCGGGAAACGCCCTGGGGTGTCCCTGGGGGCATCGCGTCGGGTGGCTGGTCGTCAGGTATCGTGTCCGTGCACTGGAATCATGTGTAACCGTGGCGCATTGTTGACGGATTTTTTCACCCTTGGCAATGGAATTCGGGACCTTGGTTCCGAGGGCGATTGCCCGGCCGGGATGGATCGCGATAGCCTCCGCCCAACCCTGAACATCGGAGAACGCCATGGACGCCGACTGGATCGACCGCCTGGAGGACTTCCGCCGCCTGGATGGCCCCACCCGCCGGGTGCTGGCCGAGGCCGCCCGGGTGATGACCGTTCCGGCCGGCCAGACGGTGTTTTCCGAAGGCGCCGAATGCGGTGCCTACCTGTTCGTCCTGGAAGGTTCGGTGCGGGTGCAGATGGTGGCCGAGACGGGCCGCGAGATCGTGCTGTACCGGGTGGAGAACGGCCAGTCCTGCATTCTCACCACCGCCTGCCTGCTGGCCGACCGGGCCTACAACGCCGAGGGCGTGACCGAGACCGACGTGACCGCCGTGGCCCTGCCGGCCGCCACCTTCCACCGCCTGCTGGCCCAGTCCGAGGCCTTCCGCCAGGCCGTGTTCAACGTTTACGGCGAGCGCATCGCCGGCCTGCTGATGCTGATCGAGGAGGTGGCCTTCGGCCGCGTCGACCTGCGCCTGGCGCGGTTCCTGCTGGACCGCCGCGACGGCGCCGGCGTGCTGGCCGCCACCCACCAGACCCTGGCCGTGGAACTGGGCACGGCGCGCGAGGTGATCAGCCGCCAGCTCAAGGAATTCGAGCGCCGGGGCTGGGTGGCCCTGTCCCGCGGCCGGGTGGCGGTGACCGACGCCCGGGCCCTGGCCGCCCATGCGGAAACCGATCTTCCGGCTGTGTGACGGAGTCACAGACCGCCGCCCCCGTCCGTGGTTGGATGCGCCCGCATCGCAATCACCGCCGCCCCCCTTTTGCTGGCTGCTTCCGGGGGGCGCATCAAGGACAGGAGAGTCCCCCATGAGCAAGAACGTCGGTTCCTTCGACCGGATCCTGCGCATCGTCGTCGGCCTGGCGCTCATCGCCTTCGCCATCTTCGGTGCCGCCAATCCCTATGCCGTCTATGCCTGGATCGGCGTGGTGCCGCTGCTGACCGGCCTGATCGGCTTCTGCCCGGCCTACACCATCTTCGGCATCCGCACCTGCCCCACCGCCAAGTCCTGACCTGAAGTCGCCGCTGGCCCGGCCGCCCACCTCCCTCCCCCCTGGGGCGGCGGGCCGGACAAGGCGGGAAAGGCCGCGCCGGACAGCGTTCCGGCGCGGCCTTTCGACGTTTCCGAATTGTGAAGTTATCCACAAGATGTGGTGGGGGGCTTGTCGCTCCTGCAAAGATATTGTAAATCTTAACCATGTTTTTCCGATCCCGCCATTCTGGGCAAGGGGGGGACCGGGGATTGGCAATCATCAGTCGGCCCCGCGCCGTTTCCCGCAAGGAGATTGCGCAGGAGGCCGGGCTCCGGACCTGGAGGCGATAAGGAAAATCATGTCGATCGAATGGACCCCCGAACGCACCGAGACCCTGATTGGCCTGTGGAAAGAGGGCCTGTCCACGGCCGAGATCGGCCGCCGCCTGGGCG